>CANKEI010000070.1 GCA_947481115.1 bacterium | reverse complement strand
GCTGCAGTCAAACTATCGGTTAATTTTAATTTAAAGGTCGCTGAAATTAAATAATACTGGTGTGTTTGCAATTTAGACTGATCATACCCAAATTCAAACCAACTATGATCGACAACTAAGATCTTACCTGTCTGACGCTCAATTATTTCAGCTGAAACTAAAAACTGGCTTAAGAGAAATTCAAAAAAGTGCATATTAATATAAACAGAACCGCCAACCGAACCTGGTATCCCGCTAAATTCTTCTAGGCCAAGTAAATTATTATTCAAACAATAATTTATTAAATCACCAAAATTTACCCCCGCCCCAGCTTGCACTAAAATTTCTGGCGCTAATTTAGCACTACTAATTTTACTGTGCTCGACTGACGCAACTGTATCTTGATCTTGGCTTAAAGCGGAACTTAGATAATTTTCTGATGCCACTAAATCTAAATTTTCCTGATATCTTTGGGTATCTAAAATTTTAATCCTATTTAATTTGGGCCTAATTACTAACCCATCAAATCCAGCATCGCTAATTAAAATATTAGCGCCCTCGCCTAAGACAAAAATATCTAAGCTATGCGCGCGTGCAAAATCCAGTGCACTAGCAAACTCTAGAGCCGTAGTTGGTTCAACAAAAAATCTAGCTGGCCCACCAGTTCGAAACCAATTTAGCTCTTTGAGGGAGATGTTTTCGGTAATAAACGTGCTGGACGCGTATGTGTTTGTGCGGTTACAACTAGATTCTGACATTTCTCACTACAACAGTTTTGATATTTAACTAAACAATCCGGACAACCTAAATAGTGTTTATTGCAAGCCGCGTTTAAACAGTTGGTGTAATCGTCATAGGCAGTCTCGCATAACAAACATTTACCTAGAACATCAGAATTCACGCGCACCGCAATCCGGCCATCAAAAACATAATTTTTGCCCCGGAAATAACCATCGGGATACGCTTCGATATAACGCTGAATCCCGCCTTCAATTTGGTAAACTTTACTGGCGACTTGTTTTTGATTTAAATAAGCGGTAATCGGCTCGCAACGGACACCGGCCGTGCAAAACATCAAAACTTGCTTATCTTTAAATTGGTCTAAATTTTGATCGATATATTCAGGCAACTCTCTAAATCTGTAAATATCAGGCAAGATCGCATCGGTAAAAGTCCCGATGGCCCACTCAAAATCGTTTCTGGTATCGAGAACTACTAAATCTTTAGGCCTATTCGTAAGTAACTCATGTACTTCAGCTGGCGTTAAATGCTGCCCAGTATACGCTCTCGAGCGTAACTCTGCCGGGACACCTAGATTTACAATCTCGTCACGCATGACTACATATAATCTGGGAAATAAATCCGCCGAACCTTCAGCATACTTATAATCAATTTGGCCAAACAGTTCATGCTGCTCCATCGCCGTCACATATGCTTGAATTTCGTGATCTTCGCCACCAACAGTCGCATTAATACCTTCGGTCGCAATAATTATGCGCCCCTTAAGATTTAACTCCTGGCACAATGCTTTTTGCCATTTAACTATCTGTTCTGGATATTGGACCGTCACGTATTTGTAAAATACAATCAGTTTTCCCATGAGATACTCGCTATTTTAGACTAAATTTTAAACCTGAAAATATTAGCAATTATAGCTAATTACGACAATATGAGCAATCAGACTCTATCATAAAGCTAGGCCTGCTGAGTAGCCTAGCAAAGCTATGGCGTATCGAAACACGGATATTCTGTGTTATTAAAATAAAACTGGGCGACCAATTACGACCGCCCAGTTTTAAAATTATCTAAGCAAAATTAATTAATTTTTGCAACAATATTATATTTGTAATTATAGCTTGGGTAGCTGTAATTATTATAGTTATTAACCGTCGGATTAACTTCATCTTCTGTGCAAAGATACTCAGCAGTTTGCGCAACTGTATCAATAGTTGCAAATGCTGTTACTTCAGCAGCTGCAATCCAAGCCGCGAGAATAGCCAGTGATTTGTAGAAACCATTTACAGTTTGATCAGTCCCAGCCCTATATGCAGCATCACTAGCGTTAGCATCAGCTACCAAAGCTGGTGTGATCAAATGTGTAACATAGCCAGCTGCGGTAGCTAGCAAAGCACTCTTGGCAATTGATTTACCAGTTGTTTTGGCATGTGGATAGAAAATACCGCCAGCGTTACAGTTAGATGCTACTAACAATGTTGCCGCTAAAACTAAGAATTTATTGTTTAACATCAGCCTTCAGGCCTCCAAGTAAGTTAAAGTAAATAATAAACATATAATCACAGATTAACAGATTCAATTGGCTTTGCAAGCTACTTTGCGACTAGATACTTAAAGCCAACTTGAGCTAAATTTAGACCTAAAACTAGCTTAAAAAGCTAAAAATATTAGACTTAAACTCTTATGATTAACGAACTAATTTTTCTTTTACACTGTCTAACGGTCAGCCTATTAGCTGCCGTAGCCCTAAAATACGGGCAACTCGCGCTAGCTAGCCTAGCTGGATTATACGCTATTTTGGCGAACTTATTTGTCTTCAAACAGGTGCTACTGCTATCACTTTGTGTAACTTGTACCGACGCTTATTCTGTAGGCTCGGGGATTATTTTAAATTTAACACAAGAATATTTTGGCCCTAAAGTCGCCCGTCAGGTCCTATATTTAGCACTAGCAGCACTCTTAGTCTTTGTAATATTGGCCCAATTTCAGCTCTATTATTTGCCAGCGCCTGGTGATTTAAGCCAGACAGCTTACTTAAATATTTTAGGTCAAACACCCCGCATTCTGGGCGCTTCACTGCTATCTTTTGCGCTATCACAGAATTTAGATCGAGTATTATATAGCTATTTTCAACAAAAATTTACGCACAGGTTTTTTATTTTACGTAACTATAGCTCGCTACTAATCTCGCAGCTAGTCGACACGGGCTTATTTACTGTGATTGGCCTGGCTGGTGTTTTCACGAATTTATGGGATATTTTTGTGTTTAGTTATTTAATTAAAATAATTACAATTATAATCTCAGTCCCCGTAGTCAGCTTT
>CANKEI010000069.1 GCA_947481115.1 bacterium | reverse complement strand
TTTGATATCTATGCAAATGTCCTAACGCCACATAGTCAAACGGCGCAATCGCTAATTGTGATGGTAGCAAAACCGGGTCGGTACCATAGATAGCACGCTTCTCTGAACCAGAAAACACCCCCGAACTAACTGTTAAATGACCAGTTAAAATCGCCGGCAAATTAGGGTCTAGCTGATTAGCCAGATGCTGAATAATATTACCTACTGACTGGGCAATATGCTCAGTAATTTTTTCAGCCGATTGATAAATATAGCGATTGGAAATCGAAATTGTATTACGCGTTGGCCATGGGATCCCGACAATCTGCACCGGCCCGTTTTTAGTGACTATGTTTAAACTCTGTGGTTTATTAATCACATAAAAACCGTCCACCGGCAAATCGCTAAATAAATCTAACGCATTAGCTTTGCCAAAGCTTAAAGGGTTATCATGATTGCCGACCACAATAATCACTGGGATATTAGCTTTATATAGCTTTAAAAAACACTGGAGTAATAATTTTTGTTGCGTCGGGCTGGGCGTAGCAGTCTTATATGCATCGCCAGCAAAAATAAACAGGTCATGCTGATTCGCAATAGTATAATCAACACATGCCGTAAGCGCTCTATGAAAATCTAGCAGGCGCGTGTGAATACCAGTTTTAGGATCGATCCTGCCATAATTTTCCACGCCGAAATGAATATCTGCCGTATGTGTAAACGTGATCATATACCCACCTGAAAATTAATTATTTTGGGTAAATTATATCAGCTTGATCACGCAACTCTTGTTTAGCTGCCGCAACTATTTCTGGATAATGCCGATTACTTAATATTTTCACAATTTCATTGCGTCTTTTTTCTAATGGTACAACACCAGCTGGAATAACTTGCACCATCACAAAGATATCAAAACCATTAGGAACTGGCTTAACATACATTTCGCCCGGCTGCATAGCGAATAAGAAGCTATTCGCAGCTGAGATCTCACTTTCCAATACTTCTACTACCGGATCCCAATCCCATTTAGCCCGCTCGTAATTTTCGGCATATTTTTTTACTAATTGTTCTAACTCAGCCTGTTGTGCTTGATGATCTTGATCCGCAGCAGATGGTATAAAAACCGTCCGCATCACATAACGGACTTCGGTGGTAGCTGGATGCTCACGATAATAGGCCTCAACTTCGGCTTCTGGAATCACCATTTTGGCATCTAGCTCATATTGCATCGCAGTTTTACCACGGTACATCAGCTTTAGATCATCTTTAAATTCATTCACATCCGGGAAGCCCCAATGTAGCGCCACGTTTTCTAAGTCGCGAATTGTGAGCCCTAAGTTTTGGACATAACGACCAATCATTTCGTCAGTTACGTCAACTTTGAGCCGCTCTCCTAGCTGATCTGCTAAATAAAAATCTACCAGGTCACTGAGTTGATAATGTTCACCATCAAAACCGCGGCGGCTAATATATTTAGTGGTAATAGGTTGACCATTTACCACGGCTTCAATTTTATCGAGTTCAACTAATTGTCCACCAACTAACCCATTGGAATAGATTAACAATAAGACCCAAATTAAGTTTTTATTTAACACCAGCTGTTACTTTCGGTTTTTTTATGAGAGTTTTTAAAAAACTTTTCCGGTTAGATCTAAACAATTTAGCTCCCGCTCTTCTCGAAAACAACTTGATCATAGCAGAACCGTAGCTTACGGTTGGATCTCTAGTTCAATATCTTCCATCAGGTCGCTACCATCAAGGTCATCAACATTATCAAGATCATCACCTTCGCCTAGATCATTACCTAAATCATTAGATTCAGCTAAGTCAATCAATTCTTCTTGGGCTTGTTTTACAGCCTGTTGCTGCTTTAACTCTTCAAAATATTGTTTATTTTCGACAATTTTGAAGTCTTGCGCCAATTTAGGTAATTCTGTATCAAACATTTGTTTAGTTTTTTCAGGCTTTAAAAGCTCACGTAAATTATCTTTGACTTGATCTAATGGGCGATACTTAGCCTCAACTTTACCGCTAGCCGAAATCACCCAGAAATCATCTTCACATTTTACTACAGCTACTTGTGGAAATTTTTGCATACCCAAAATCGCATCTTTAATTTCTGGCATTACATTAGCACTATCTTGATTAATTACACCTAGATGACTGACATCTAAATCGCTTGATTTAGCCAAGCTTTCAATGGATGCTTGGGGATTATTTTTTAATTTATTAGCAAACTCATCTGCTTTAGCTGGTTGATCTTTTTCAAAAAGCACGGCCTTAGCTTCAATCCCGGCTGGTGACAACAATAAACGACGATCAACATTTTTATTTTGTTCATAATATGCTTGCACATCAGCATCCGAAACGTCTACTTTATGCTCTTGAATAAACGACTGCTCGTCCAGCCACATGCGAACTTGCTCTAACATTTTTTGTTCATCAGCTTTATATTTTTCAGATTTGCGAATGCCGCTAGCTTGCGCCCATTCACCCATCACTATAAAACGTACTTTTTCATCAAATAAACTTTTCTTCACGCCTACTGGATCTGGATAATATGGTGATTGCAACGCAAAGCCCACTTGCGGATTACTATTAGCCACTTCAGTCAAGAAATTATCAAACTCTTGGACTGTTAAAACTGGTTTACCAGCCATAGATAATAACACTTGATTACTTGTATTCTTGTCAGCTGAATTAATTAGCGCACTGGTCTGGGTATTAGTCTTAGATCCAACGATATTATTAGTACTGACACTAACTGGTGCAGGCACATCTGTCTTTAGATTATTTTCTGGAGCAGCTTGCACTTGCGCACCAACTGATTTAGTAACTGAAGCTGTTTTAACTTTAGAATTGTCTACACTCTTTTTATTTGATTTATTTGCTGACTTATTTACCTGTTTATTTTTTGGTTTAGCTAATATATCAGAGCTCGATACACCTAAAAATAATACTAGCGCAATTAAGCTAAGCTGATTTATGGCTGTTATTTTTGCACGATTATTTGATGTATCTGCACAGCTCTGTGTTTTTAAAACACTAGCTTTTTTCAGATCAGTAATTTTATTTATTTTAGAGTTACTTATATTAGAATTAT
>CANKEI010000068.1 GCA_947481115.1 bacterium | reverse complement strand
CAAAATTAACCAAGATTTGAATTTATTTTGCATAATCTTTCCCTAAAACACTACAAAATTAAATACCTAAACAAACTGTACCAGTATCCTAAAATTTCTTTCTAGAATCAATATAAAATCCCATTTAAACCAAAAAAAACCAGTTTAGAAGACAATCATACGCCATCAGCAATTAACTATATTTTTAAGCTTTTTTGGGTTATACACATAAAATTGTATAGATATTTATAACCTGTGTTATCAAGGAGAACTAACATGACACATAAAAAATCCGCACTTATTTTAATGGCACTTTTAATTAATAGCTTAGCTGTGCTCGAGTTAGGCGCAACCAAAAAAGTTTGTTGCAAAAAAAATACGTCCGTAACTAGCTGTTGCGATACGACAGTAGCTAACTGTTGCGATAAAACAGTCAAAGCTCCTAAATCTAAAAAAGCGATTACGATCACGATTTTGATTGATGGAATTAATTTTGCGAATGATGCTGATGATGTTGATAGTGCTGACAGTAATGACAGTGACGATGATTCTGAAGATTCTGAAGATGACAATGCGACTGTTAGTTCAGATAATGTTAGCGCTAATGACACTGACGACAGCGCTAGTCAACCGGCCTAAATTTATAATTAAAATCAATTATTTTTTATGCAGGGGCATATACTATGCCCCTTTTAGTCAGTATTTAAAACTATAGTAGCCAAGTTTCTTGAATTACACAAAACTCCCAAATTTAATTTAATAACTTGTCATGGATTATCATTTTTTCCGCAATTTTTTCAAAGAGTGGCGCAGCGACCATCGAAGCTAATAATCCTGGTTGCGGCGAATCTTTTACATAAACTGCAATCACACGCTTATAGCTGCCCCGCTCTACAAAGCCCACGAAAGAATAAATATTGTGTTGTTTCGAGTATTTGCCATTAACTACTAAGTTAGCTGTCCCAGTTTTACCAAAGATCTCATAGCCCTGAATATGCGCTTTTTTACCAGTTCCAGCTTGCACATTTTCTTGTAACATTTTACGCATTTGATTAATAGTTTTTTCTGAGAAAATACGCTTATTTTCCCCTCGACCAATCCCCAGACTTCGTTGAACCTTCGCCGGGCTTGCATCGTGGTGAGCAGGTAGAGATAACTGATTTTGTTTAGAAACAGGTAGGTTTTGATCTGGCGCTAAAATTAATCTGGGCGTGACTAAATATCCATTATTAGCTACCATGCCCATAGCGTTAGCCAATTGTAATAATGTCGCCGATAGTTCATAACCAAATGAGAGTGACACAATCGAACGATTAGACCAGTTTTTAGGGTGACTTACAAAGCCCGATTGTTCTCCCTCTAGACCTAAACTTGTCTTAATACCAAAGCCCATTTTGCGATAATAATCATAGAGCTTTGGCCCTAGTCTTTTAGCGACTTTAACCATGCCAATATTATTCGATCGCGTAATCACCTGCCAAAATGGAATTACGCCATCTGGTAACACTGTAGTAATCCGCATACCATCGACCATGACCTCTTTCTTGCCGCCACAATCGATTAGCTCATCTGGTGTGACTACGCCTTCTTCCAGTGCTGCCAAAGCTACAAATGGCTTCATCACCGAACCTAGCTCATGGGTCTCACTAATAGGTCTATTTTTAGTTAGATTTAAATCTAATTTACTGACCTGATTAGGGTTAAAACTAGGCGTACTAACTAGTGCTAATACATCGCCATTAACTGGATCCAGGATGACTACTGCCCCTTCTTGAGCACTATACTTATCGACCGTTTCTTGCAACTCGCTCGCCGCTAAGAACTGCAACTCACTATCGATAGTGAGTTGAATGTCTTGACCATCTGTACCCGCCTGCGTAGTAGCTTTTTTAAAATAAAAACGTCCCGAACGGCCATCTTTTTCTAAATTAAAGATCGATGACTCGCCACCCAATAATTTATTGTATTTACGCTCTAAACCAAATAAGCCCTGATTATCAATCGAGATCACGCCCACGACTGGTGCTAAAGCTTCGAGCATGTAAAATCTACTAGGCTCATTGACTAGCTTGATGTCAGCTAAATTGTATTTTTTAATTAAAGTTTGCTGTGCCGGCGTTAAACGACGCTGTACATACATAAAATATTTATTTTTATGTTGCGCTAAACGCTTATAGGCATCAGGAAAATTTTTACGTAAAAAACTGTTTAATTTTTGCGGTTCAGCTAGTTGATGCGGCAAAATAAAAGCTGCCACACTATCCCGATTAAGGGTAATTGGTTTATGATTGCGATCAACAACTTGAGCCCGTTCTGGGTAGGTTGTCACTGACACAGTATGCTGATTTTGGGCTAATTTTAAGAAAAAATCTCGATTTAAAATCTGAATACTAAATAAGTTAAGTAGTACAATTAAATATAAAACTGCAAATATAAAAAAGACTATAATAGTTCTTCGTCGACAAACAGCGCTAATTTCCATTTGAGAATTGCTCCAGTTTTTTGATCTGCTTCAAATCAACTTTACTCATACCCAATCGTTCTGTAGCAAATTGCTTAATTTTATCATGGGCCTGCTGAACATGTAGTTCAGAGGTTAGTTGTGATTTGCGCTTAAGAAGCTGTTTTTTTTGTTGCTCTAAGCGCTGTTGAGCGTAAGCTCGCTTAACAAAAATAGATTGTTTATAGATCTGCAATAAGACAAATAATAGATTAGTACTGACAAATAGTACTAACCAAAGTCGATTTTTAGCTAATTTATGCATAGAATAATCAATCGCTTTCGATCTACCGCGCACCGGCGCAAGATTTACTGGCAATCTAGAAAAATTTAATATGAAAAATCAAGCTCTCTGAATTAGAACTCGCGATAAGTACTGAAATGTACCTCTCCAGCTGATTCACCCGGGCGGCGATCTAGCTTGAAGCCCCAGTCAACGCGAATCGGCTGCGGCTGCGTCATCCGTACACCAAAACCGATTGATTGACGATAGTCAAAATGCTTATGCGTAATTAAACCTAAGCCTGGATCAAGTTTCTCTAACTGCTTTTGATTTGCGACACCCCAACCAGAACCACCATCATAGAATAAGACACCCTTAAGGATCATTTGGCCTGTGATTGGGAATAATAATTCAGCATTCACAATAAATGATTTGGTCGCACCAATCGAGTT
>CANKEI010000067.1 GCA_947481115.1 bacterium | reverse complement strand
TTGCGAAAAAATGTGGCATAAAATTAAGCATGAGCGGCAAGGGTAACTGCTATGACAATGCTGCTATGGAAAGTTTTTTTCATACTCTGAAGACCGAGCATGTAGCTTTTTGCAATTTTATAACCAGAGCTGAAGCTACTGCCAGCATCTTTGAATATATCGAGGTATTCTATAATCGCGAAAGGACGCACTCAACCTTAAAATACGTATCACCATTGCAATTTGAGCAACAACATTTAATTAGTGGCCAGAGTAGAATGAAGCTGGCCCCAGTCTTCGCCTCGGGTTTACTCCTGAGCAGCGCAGCATGTCGAAGGGCTACGACGGGCTAATGCAGCCGGCGATAGCCAGGCGTAGTCTACCGAGGCAGAAGCCCCGGATAGACGAAGTTTGGCCTCTAGAGGCAATTATAAATTTTTGAATTCATTTTGTGTACAAAAAGGTTGCAAGATCAAATTTATTTCTACATTATGACCGCCTAATGGTAATCCAAGATCATCAACATATGGTAAAACCGAAGGGCCTCTTTTCTTTAACAATAAGCCATTGCTAGACATAGATCGTATTATTTAAATAATTTTTAAATATTTTTTGATGTGGCTTAAAAAGCTCTTGCGGTAAATTTAAAATATCAAAGAATTTCCACTCATAACATAAATCTGGCTCCATACATTGTATTTCACCTGAAAAACTTTCTAATAAAAAAGACACATGCAAATAATGTCCGCGCTCATCAATATTATCTACAACCGAAATCAACCTTAATTCTAAATCAGTAATACCTAGCTCTTCTTTAAGTTCTCTTTTAGCACATTCCATGACAGACTCACCGTATTCTAAGTGCCCACCAGGCAAACCCCAAGTACCTTCACCGTAACAATTTTTTCGTTTACCCAATAAAACAGTGTTATTTTTTATTATAAAGATTTCGCAACCAATTTTAATAATGCTCATTATATATTAAATCCCTAAACCAACTAGTTAAAGATAGTAATTTATATACTTATATTGAATTGTTTTTCGTGATTCAGCAACCAAATTTTACGTTCTAAGCCACCATTATAACCGCCCAATTTATTATTTACCGTAATCACGCGGTGACACGGTATAATAATCACTAATCGATTAGCGCCATTGGCATTTGCTACAGCACGACAACTCTTGGGTTTAGCAATTGTTTGAGCTAGCTCAAGATAAGCCCGTGTCTGACCATATGGAATTTTTAGTAAATTCTGCCAAACTGTTTGCTGAAATTGCGTGCCCAATAATTTTATGGGCGTTTTAAACTGCTGCAATTTACCGGCAAAATACAGATGTAACTCTTGCTCGATTAAATAGAGCTCTTCCGTAACTATCTTGTAAACTTACTTTCGCCCGCTCGTCCCGAGTGTAATCGAGGGATGTTGCGAGAAAAACTGTGAATTACGGAAGAAGTCTAATATAGCGCTTGGTGATCAGCAATCACCAGCATGGGACCCAAGGGGGTCTGCGATTGGATTGATTTTAAAGAGTTTAAACTATGGTCCATCATGATCTAAAACCCCTATTAATACTCATTTTTAACAACTTTCAATATAACCATAATTGCCTCTATAACCAGCTCTAGTAGCGATTTTTTTGATTTTTAAGCCAACTATTGCTTTTAAAAGCTCAATTTTGCTAACCTTAAGATAAGTTTATGGTTATTTATAAAGGGTTTTAGGGATAATATTTAATTAAACTAATTTGGAGGGTTTTATGAAAAAATTAATCTTGTTTTATAGTATTAGCTGCTTAACGGTTACTTCAATGGTGACCGCTGATGGTGGTGCTTTGGGTGTGCAATTTGGCGATGTCACATTTGGCCTAGGTGGTTCATCAGAGGGTCCAATTATTGGCGTGGGACATTCACCTGATAATGATCTTAGTTTTTCAGCTGTAATCGTACCAGGTGGCTATGACGATTGTCACAAATGTGGTGACCGTCATCACCGTAGACATCACAGAGAGCACTGCGCTAGCTGTGACACTGGAGAGTAATACTTAAAAGCTGAAAAAAGTAAAAGTAATTTAATTTTAAAAATTATTGAAGATAATATGAAAAATCTTACAATTAAATACTTATTGTTAGCTGGTGCGATCTTAGGCCCAGTTGCTAATGTATCAGCCATGGACAAACTGCAAAGTGATGTCACAGAAATCAAGAGCATGGTAACTCGGATTCTGAGCTATCATGAAAAAGAGGCTACGGCCCCTGAAGCTACAGCCGGTGGTGGTGGCGGAGGCGGTGGCGGCGTTGCGGCTTCAGCTGTACCACCTGATCCTATTGATATGCATAAAAAGATAAGATTGTTAATAAGTAGAGCTAGCCGCGATGAACGTCTCTATCCAGCTGTTTTAGCTGCCATTGCAGAAGCTAAAGCTAATAATTTTGATTTTGATCTTATGCCCGGCAGCAGTCCTGATCAGACGTTATTACGCAAAGCGCGCCTTTTATATGGATTTAAAGATGAATCTGACATAATTAAAGCATTGATTGCTGCTGCTGGCGCAACTGAAAAAGAGCGCGAATAGTCGGTACTAATACTAATTTAAGCTGAAATATAACTGGGCTCAGATAAATTCTGGGCCCAGTTTTTTATATAAATTTGATTTTATAAAACCACATGATCCGACAAAAAAATTAGATCGAAATATCCAAACACAATTTTCTTTAAAAATTAAATCTAAGCTGTTGTTAGTACTGTGCTAATTTTTAAGCTATAATATCCCCTGGTTTAAATCTTCCAATACCCTCCGCTGGGAAAGGGCCTAATTATGGCTGACAATCACGATCTAAAAGTTCTTCGTCACTCCGCTGCGCATCTATTAGCACAAGCTGTAAGTGAATTATTTCCTACTACCAAGCTAACGATCGGACCAGCCACAGAAGAAGGCTTTTTCTACGATTTCTTACCCGAAAGAAATTTCAGAGACGAAGATCTGCCATTAATCACCGCGCGCATGCAAGAACTAGTTAAAAAAGATTTAGAGCTCAAACACCAAGAAGTTTCTAAAATCGAAGCACGTGAATTATACAAAAATAACCAATTTAAATTAGAGCTAATCGATAATCTGCCAGGCGATACTGTAGGTCTATCTACACAGGGTGATTTTTATGATCTATGCCGTGGCGGACACGTTAAATCAACTGGTGAATTAGCTAATTTTAAATTACAAAATATCTCCGGTGCTTACTGGCGCGCTGATCGCGAAGGACAAGCACTCCAAAGAATCTCGGGAACTGCTTTTTATACTGCCCAAGATTTAGCTGATTATGAACTACGTCGCGAAGAAGCACT
>CANKEI010000066.1 GCA_947481115.1 bacterium | reverse complement strand
GAGCAATATTTTTTTCTTGCCCGACCAAGACGCTTTGGTAAATCTTTACTAGTTTCTACCCTCTATGAAGTTTTAGCCGGCCATAAAGAACTGTTTGCAAACTTGGCAATCGCTAAGACTGATTATGATTGGCAACCACATGGTGTCATCAAATTTGATCTTTCGGCACTTGGCATTAAAGATGAACATAGTCTCAGAATTGGCATCTGTACGGTCTTAACCAAAATAATCGAGCAATATGAACTTAAAATTACGATTGATTGTTCTAATCCATCCATCGCGCTACAAGAAGTTGTTTATGCGCTGCATGAAAAATTTGGTCGCGTAGCAATTTTAATTGACGAATATGATAGTCCCATTTTGCATACTATCAATCATGTAAAACAAGCTACTGAAATTAGAGATGGCTTACAATTTATTTTTAGAACTATCAAAAGTTTAGGACCATTAATTAATTTTATATTTATTACAGGCGTAACTTCTTTTTCTAAAGCCGGTTTATTTTCTGGATTAAATAATTTAGCAATATTAACACTCGACTCTAAATACGGTGCTCTTTGTGGCTATACCGATACCGAAATAAATTATTATTTTAAACCATATCTAGCTGATTGGGCCCAAAAAACCAATAGTAAGCCCGCTATAATACGCGAGCAGCTTAAAGATTGGTACAATGGTTATTATTTTGGTAAAAACACCCCTGCAATCTATAATCCATTTTCGCTAACCAATGCTATGCAGCAACAAGAATTTCAAAACTTCTGGATTCAGTCTGGCACACCAACTTTCTTAATTAATGAATTAAAAAAGAAATACCGTGCTTCAGAATATAAGCTATTAGATCCAGAAAAATTTACCATTACCAATGATGCCCTAGGCGCTTTTGATATTGGTATGATATCATTGCCAGCTTTAATGTTTCAAACTGGTTACTTAACCATTACTAGTCATGATACACAACGTGATATATATCGTTTAGGTTATCCTAATTATGAAGTACGCACAGCAGCTCAAAATTATTTATTAGCCATTTTTACTGATACTGATTCTGCAGAGATTAAGGATATCGCCGCACAACTTTGGGAAGCCTGGAATAATAGTGATCTTGATGAAGCCATGAGCTTATTACGGACATTGTTCGCTAAAGTACCGTACCCGCTCCATGTAAAATTAGAAAGTTTTTATCACAGTTTATTTCAAATGATTTGCACAACAGCTAATATTAAGTCACAGTCTGAGTATAATACTAGCCATGGCAGCATAGATATGGTGCTAGATTTGCCTAAAATATTATATATCGTAGAGATCAAATTTAATCAAACAGCGCAAATCGCTTTAGCACAAATTCTAGACAAACGTTATTATGAGCCATTTGTTGATCAAAATAAGCCGATTATTTTATTGGGTTTAAATTTTAGCAAAACAGTTGGCAAATTTGAACTAACCCATGATTATCAAAATTTAGACCAGTTAATTTGACATAAAAATTGACAGAGTGATGAATAAATTTTATGCCTAGATCTAATCATATACAGTAATTAAGTTAATTAGATTTTGGGGAAAAAAGTGATCTGTAATTTATCTAAATCTAAGCTGTGCCTATTACAAATATTATTTTTAATCACAGTAATCAATTTTAACTTAAGCGCCACCACTCATTTATTTGGCGGGCCCGATACAGTCGTCCAAAAGCCAAATTTAGCGCATTTAGAAAATTTAATGCCAGTCGAACCAGCTAGTCGTATTACAGATTTAATTGATACCAAATTTTATGATGGCTATATCAAACCAGGCGATCTATCGAGCAAGGTCGCATCTAATGGTGCGATGTACACACTAGCCTCTCCAGGCCGTTATTATATTTCTAACGATATCACTGTCGCGCCCAACAATAATACGGTCACGGCAATTAGAATCAGCGCCAATAATGTCTTATTAGATTTAAACCGGGCCACCATTAGTCAATCTAGCAGCTCTAATAAAACTGGCTTAATTGGCCTTGAATTAGCATCTGGCGTCACGAACGTCATTATCCAAAATGGCCGCATCGATAGTTTTTCCGGCACCGGCATTAATATTAATACTAACTGTGCCAATATTATTATCCGTGATGTAATTGTCTCAAGATCGACCCAATATGGCATAAATATTAATACCAGTAATACGATTTATTTACAAAACGTTAAAGCCGTCTCGGGCTCGAATGCTAGCGGTAACTGTTGGGGCCTAAATCTCGCTACTTGCCATAATGTTTTGGTGCAAAATAGCAATTTTGATAACAATAATGGGATCAGTAACAGCTCTTATGGGATCGATATTGCTAGCACTTCTTATCAATGCGTCTTTGAAAACTGTACCGCTAATAATAATGGCTCAACTACTTGTGCTACCAGCTACGGCATACTAGTTTACAATAGTACATCTAATTGTTGGTTTAAAAATTGTGAATCTAGCTATAATCAGGGCACATCATGGGGCTATGGTTTCATAGTTTTGACCTCTTGCTCTAATATTAGACTCTCTAATTGTTCCGCTTTTGGCCAGATTGGTGGTACGGGAACTACTAATTTTGCGGCAGGCTTTTATTTCGATGCAACTATTTACAATTCGATTATCGAAAATTCTTACAGCTATGGCAACGGTGCCGGAACTTATGCCGGCTTTGGAATTTATTTTGGCAATGGCAGCACTTCTGGTCCAGCGCGTTGCATTGTGCGTAACTGCCAATTATATGACAATCTTGGCACTAATTTATCGTATGGTTTCTATGATTTCGCTAGCACCACATCCACTATTTTAGCGCACAATGTAGTTAGCGGTAATGGCGCGATAAATCCAAGTGATGGTAACTTTACACCTACTAGCGCTAATAATGCGAACTATGTAATTACTTATAGCCAGTCACCAATTATCAATTCCTCGAACAACTTATTTCTTGAATGTAATTTAACGCAAATTGGTGCTATTAATAATACTGGCACTCTAGGTGAATTTCAAAATTTATCAATTATATCGTAATAGCATAATATCACCATAGATTATAAGTAAATTTTAGCGCTATAAGCTGAATTTTAATTAAAAATTATATTTACTGAAATTCTGGTAATCTAAAAACATTAAAAATTTAGATTATAAAATTAAAGAGATCAGCTATGTTGCAAAAATTGCCAGTTTCGCAAAGTGATTTTAAATTTTTACGCACCAATAATTATTTATACATAGATAAAACTAGCTATGTTCACCAAATGTTAACTACTGGAGAGCAATATTTTTTTCTTGCCCGACCAAGACGCTTTGGTAAATCTTTACTAGTTTCTACCCTCTATGAAGTTTTAGCCGGCCATAAAGAACTGTTTGCAAACTTGGCAATCGCTAAGACTGATTATGATTGGCAACCACATGGTGTCAT
>CANKEI010000065.1 GCA_947481115.1 bacterium | reverse complement strand
TAACTAAAAAATATTTATTCAAAGATATAATTTAAATCAAATGGGCGAATTTAATAAAACTGGAATTAACATAGTTACAAAAATTGCGATTAAATTTGAAAGTGTTAGCGGCACCAATAGTTCCGCAATTTTACCTTTGTGACGCCCATGTAAATAGATTAGTTGGTAGATGACGTTTATCAACATGAAGAAATAAGCAAAACGTGGTGAACCTCTAAAGGCCCATAACATTGGCAATACCATTACCATGCTGTATAAATTAGCCCAAACTACTGCAGCATTTACACTGCCAGAAAGTTCATCGACTTGCTTATGAAATAAACCTAGCAAGACTAATGTGTTGGTAATTATATATGGCAATAAGTACTGTACCTGCTTGATGAACAGTGGACTCAAAATCCATGCGACATCCATTAATACTCTCCCTTTCTTAAGAAAGTTAAATAGTTAAATAGAACTCCCAAGAGCTCAACTCATCTTTTACAGGCATAGTAATTTAAAATTATTTAGTCAAATTGTTTAATTATTCTTCAGACTTATATTCAATCAGATTAAAGTGACGTTGCGCTAAAAACACCAAACCAATTAGATTGGGAATTACTACCAGCGACAACATGACTTCTAACATATGCCAGATTAATGGCACAGAACAAACGGCGCTGAACAAAGTCACTAGTGCTACGAATAAGTGATAGATATGCACGCCACGATGCTTAGTAAATGACGCAAAACTTTGGGCACCATTAAAGCTGTTACCCATAACGGTAGTAAATACAAACATCGAAATACTAACTAATAGCACCCAGCGACCAATTAGAAAGGGCGAGTGATATTTAAACGCTAAATAAACTAATTTGCCGGTCATCTCACTATTAGAACTCCAAACACCAGTAACTAAAACTATTAACCCAGAAACAATTACCAAGAAAGTGTCGGCTGCGATCGAATATAACGCCATAATAGCTTGATCTTTAGGATGTTTAACATTGGCTAAAGCATGTGGAATCGATGAAGTACCTACGCCTGCTTCTGAAACAAAAGCACTTTTGTAAGTTCCAACTCGAATCGCCGTAAATAAAGCTGCACCTAAACCACCACCAATAAACGCCTGTGGTGAAAATATACCCTTAAATATTAAAATCAAAGCTTGTTTTAAAGCACCCAAATCTTGAAACAAAATCATGAGCGCGAAGATAATATATAAACTAAATTTAATAGGAACTAATTTACTTGCTAGGAAGCCTACACGCTTAGCGCCACCCCACAAAACTATTAAAACCAAAATCGCCAATAATGTACCAGTCACCCATTTATTAACCGACTCTTCTTGTAAAATCTCGGCTAAAGCATTGGATTGCAAACCAGACCAGCCAGCAAATAAGAAAATTGTAATAAAACCATACCATTTAGCTAACCACGGGTGAATCAATTTTAGATATTGGGTTGGCCCGCCCAAGATATGTCCATCAGGTGTTTCTTCACGAGTTTTAATCGCAAACAAAACTTCGGTATATTTAGTCGCGGAAGCCATCACAGAATACATGATCATCCAAAAAAGCGCCCCGGGGCCCCCAGCAATAATTGCTAGCGATGGGCTCACAATATTACCAACACCAATGGTAGTCGACATTGCGGTAAATAGCGCCTGCAATGGGCTAATCTCACCGGCAGTTTTTCTAGATTTAGCTTTATGTGCTGCATTTAAATTACTTGGATTTAAATTATCTGGTTGCTCAGCAGCATTTAAACGTGAGGGATTTCGGAGTAATTTTAAAAATCTTGGGAAAGCGCGAATTTGAATAAAACGCAATTTAATAGTTAAGAATAAAGCAACACCCCAAAATAAAAAAGTCACTGGTGTAGCCAAAAGTTGGTTTAAATGTGAAATAGATTCAAGATCAAAGCAGTACATGTAAGTTACCTATATTACTCAAAAAATTTAATAAATATTTACTATAATTTAAAATAACTTTTATGGTTCGATATGCTTTACAAACTGCTCACCACGAACGTGCTGATTGCAGCTTAACTTTCTCTAGCCCGTTTTAGCTAAAAAAGCTAACGCCGTACGTAAAGCACCATCAAATTGCAATTCTTGCTGCGCAGCTTGTTTACTGACATGTTGCACCGCTTGCGCAACTTCATATGGACCATAATTTAAAGCTGTCAAAGTGTCAGTAAGTCTACGGCCATAACCTATCACACCGGGGGCCTGTGCTAAATCTAACTCACCCGATAGCATTAATTTCTGCGTTTTAGCTCGCAACAAAATCACCATCTGCTCAGCTTTTTTGTTACCAATTCCATTAACACTGCTTAATAGATTTAGATCGCCATTATTAATCGCCCCAATAAACTGCTGCGGTGACAACTGTCCTAGAATAGCTAGCCCAATTTTTGGGCCAATACCCTGGCAACTTAAAATTAATTTAAAAATTTGTTTAGCAGCTAGATTATCAAAACCGTACAGGGCCAAGCCCTGGTCCTGATTCCAGTGAGAATAGATATAAAGCGTAACAGCTGCACCAATATTATAATCAGCGCCATTAGCAACTTGAATTGAAAAACCGAGTCCAGAATTGTCGGGAATTACCGTTAGCTCGCCCGCAAAATTCGACTGTACTATACCACGCACATAGCTAATCATGTAACACCTGAATTAGTCTCAATTTTTTAATATTTTTAATTAAAATTTAGCATCCCATAAAATAATTAAAATCACAAGAATCACTATGCCGTAACAGGCCGTTTATTTATTGAAATTTCACCAAATAATTGGGTGCCTACTTGGTTGGTGAATAATTCACTTATCTAGCAAGCACCCCAATCTAAATTTATAATTTATACAGCACTAATATCGGTTATTGATTCGATTAATGCCTTAAGCTCTGCCCCATCTGTCTCTCTAAATTTTCCCATTATCGTTTCAAAATTCAATTTGCCCAGCAAAGACATAAGATCATCCGGGGCTAAGCGAACGTCTCCTGCCGTGGAAATATTGCTAACAAGCGCTGCTTTGTTGCCGTCATGTATAGATTTATCTATACGATCGTAAAGGCCTCTTACGCGAGCTCTAGCGCTTTTTACGGTATCAGATGCTGCTTTTTTAGTAGCTGCATCTGATGTAATAGCGCGCAATTCTGCTTCTCTCATAGTAACTGCTTCAGCTGATTCAGCACCACCTATTATATCAACACGTGCTTTCAATGCTGCAACTTCGACCTTCAAGGTTCGTATTTCGCGTTCTACATTAAAGCCACCGCCACCGCCATCAGCAGCTGATAAACCAGACACAGTGCTTAAGGCAACGCTGGATAGTAATAAATATTTTAAATTCTTCATACATACTCCTTTTAAAATTAATCAGAATTAGCCCCACCATAGGACTTTAATTAATTCTGATAGTAATTATAGACTACTAAATGAGATTCTAAGAAAGCAATACTTTTATAAAGTTCAATACAAATAACGATTATGGCAGACTAGTAGCAAATCTCGATC
>CANKEI010000064.1 GCA_947481115.1 bacterium | reverse complement strand
TTATTATTTATAATGGCAGCTTTAAGCGATGCGATAGACGGTTATTTGGCGCGTAATTTTGGGCAAGCCAGTGTTCTGGGTGCTTGTTTAGATCCATTAGCTGATAAACTTTTAATTTTAGCCATCTATTTTACACTAGCATTTGTGCAATCGCCTTTGTTTACAATTCCGCTATGGTTTGTATGCTTAGTTTTAGTTAAAGAGTTGCTACAGATTATTGGGGCGTTTATACTATTTACTAGAACTGGTACGTTAGAAATTAAGCCAACAATTTTGGGTAAATTAACGATGGCAGTCCAAGTTTTATTTATCATTTGGTTATTTGCTTGTTATTTTTTCCATTGGTTACCAGTTAAAACTTATGATTTTATGTTAGGGGCAGTTCTAATTTTAGTTTTAATCACATTGTTACATTACAGTTATAGGGGTATTAAACAGATGTTACAGCTATTAATTTTTGTTTTACTATTTTTAAATTTAAATAATTTAGCTTGTTTTGAGCTAGCTACTAAGCCAGCTGTTTTAAATCATAGCAATTTTGCTACAGCTACCGCTGCAATTGCGCCAACTTCTGCGATTAATAGTAATAGTTCTGGGGCTAGCGGGGTTAGTGCTAAAACTACTAAGCCTGTTAAGATTAAAAAATCGGTAGGCTCTATAAATAATTTAAAAGCAATTGCGTTTGAACAGATGGGTGATATTCTCAAGCAATTAAACAATTTTGATCGTTTAGCAGTTAGTTTTGATTTACAGATTATTGATTTACGCGAATCAATTACTAAGCTAATTGAAAATGCCATGAAAGATTGTAACACTAAAGACAATTTATTGCGTATGCGCGATCGTGAACAGTTAGTTGCCTGTGTGGACAATTTAGATAGTTTACAAGCTCGTTTTGAGTTATTAACCCAGCAATTTGCGGCTGAGCTTAAACAATTAGAAGCTGAGATTTTAGCACTTAAAAAGGGTGTAAATTCTGATAAGCTAAATAATAAGTAAAATAAGCTCCCGCTCGTCCCGAGTGAAATCGAGGGATGTTGCGAGAATAAACTGTGTGTTACAGAATAAATTTAAATATCTTTTAATTTAAACTCTCAAGGGAATACTGTGGCAGATTTTAATCGTGTAATTATTGTGGGTAATTTAACTCGCAATCCAGATTATAAACAACTACCATCTGGTCAAGGTGTATGTCGTTTAGGGTTAGCAGCTAACCGTCAATTTAAAAATCGTCAAACTGGCGAAAATGTGCAAGAAGTTTGTTTTGTGGATGTTGATGTATGGGGCGCACAAGCAGAAAGCTGTAACCAGTATTTAGAAAAAGGGCGCGCTGTTTTAGTAGAAGGGCGTTTAAAGCTCGATACTTGGCAAGATGCTGAAGGTAATCCACGCAGCAAGCACTCTATTGTAGCTGATCGTATTGTATTCTTAAATAATAATGCTAGCGATGAAACTTATGCTGGCGCTGCTGCAAGCACTAATACTGGCAGCTCTAATTTTAGTACGGTTAATGCTGGAGCTAGTACACCTAAAAAAGCGGCACCGGTTAAAGTCGCAACTAAACCTAAAGTTGAACGTTTAGCTGATGAAGAATCTGGTGATTTGCCAGGATTCAAAGATGAACCGCCTTTTCAAGATGATTTGCCGTTCTAAAAATTAAGTAATTTTAGTTCTTTTTAGAATTATTAATTTTTTAGTGATTAAATAGGGCTCTAGCGTAACAGCTGGGGCCCTATTTAATAATAGAGTTCAAGAATTTGATCTAATTTGTTTCAAATGGCGATCTAGTCTAGTTATTGCGTATCTTTACAGGATAATTTAACTTACTTTTGAAGTGCACCACAGGCATAGGGTCATTTATGATTAATTTAAGATCTAATTTAGACTTTGGTGATCATGCGTTAGCTCAAAATTACCAGCTGTCTTGGCGAAATTTAGACCTAGTAAGATAATTGGCTTATTTTGATCAGTAAAGGGCTCGTAGTAGCGTTTATCCAGAATTTGCTGTAAAGCAATTTGGGCTGATTCATTAAACTTAATTTCAACGACATATAATACTTTTGGTAGGTCCATAATCACATCTATGCTGCCGTGGCTAGTGGCATATTCTGATTGAGTTTTAATGTTGGCAACAGTGCAAATCATTTGAAATAAGCTGTGATAAAAACTTTCTAGTTTCACATGTAAGGGATATGGTATTTTAGCGAACAGTGTGCGTAATATAGCCATAGCTTCATCAATGTCACTATTATTCCAGGATTCCCAAAGTTGTGCGGCAGTGTTTTCAATTTCAGTTGCATCAATGCTGGTAAAAATAGCCAGTAAATAATTTTGCGCAGCGGCGCCTACTTCATGATTAGGATAACTTAAATGATATAAGTTGCGTTGTGGATTATAACTAGAGATGGTCAAGTAGCCTGTTTGGAACATTAGAGCTGGTAATGATACCATGCCAATATCAAAGGCGCCTAAAGCGCTGTTTGTAAAAGTAAATTTTTCTGGATTTAGTAGTCGATATTCTGATGTGCGATATTTTTTTTTAAGCTCATTAATTAAGAACGTTGGCGTACCAGATTGGATCCAGAAATTTTGGAACTGATTTTCTGCAATGGCATTAGTGATAGAAAATGGATTATAAACAGTTGCTAGAGTATCGCTAAAGCGGTAACCATTATACCAATCTTTTAATTGTGTTCGTAAAATAGCTGCTGGAATATTGGTTTTTTGTGCCCAAAGATCTAAATACGGTGTAAAATAATGATCAATCTCAGTATCAGTATAGCCACAGATAGTGGCATACGCTGAATTCAGCGTTAAAATCTTTAAATTGTTTAAGCCTGAAAATAAGCCGGCTTTAGAAAATGAAGTTACACCAGTAATAAAAACAAAATCGACTAATTCACTGAGCCCTTTAATGGTTCTGAAAACAGATTGTAAACCATCTCTGATTTCTGTAGCCTGTTGAAGATGGTCCATAGTATGCAAGATAGGGCTATCATACTCATCGATTAAGATTGCTACGCGCCCAAATTTAGTATGTAAAGCCTGGACAACTTGTTGTAATGCTAATGATGGATTAGAAAGATTAAGCGTAATTTTTAATTCGTATTGATCAATAATGTTACTCAAAACTGTACAGATACCAACTTTCAAACTGGCGCCATCTTCTATGCCTAACATAGATAAATCGAGCTTAATCACGCCATGCGGTTGCCAATCATAGTCAGAATTGCCTAATGCTAAACCTGTAAATAGTGCTTTATTGCCGACTAGAGCTTCATGTAGCGTCGATACTAGTAAAGATTTTCCAAAGCGACGTGGTCGGGCCAAAAAATAATATTGACCTCCGGATGTTAGCATTTGGTAAACATAGCTTGTTTTATCAATATATAAATAGTTGGCAGTACGTAATTTGCTGAACACGCTTTGGGAAATTGGCAATTTTTGTAACATAGTTACTTTCTGTTATCATTCTGGCAAGCTAGCCTATTATTAGGGTCTCATTTTTTGAATGGTGAGTAGACCCTTTGGTTAAACCTTGGGGCCCCTCGTAGAACCGGACGGGACACTCTCGCGTCATACGGCTCCGACTGAACAATCGTTTAAACATAGATTTCCTTTCCGCCAATGAGTTTCCAGTGGTGAAATAACGAGCCGCT
>CANKEI010000063.1 GCA_947481115.1 bacterium | reverse complement strand
GAGCAATATTTTTTTCTTGCCCGACCAAGACGCTTTGGTAAATCTTTACTAGTTTCTACCCTCTATGAAGTTTTAGCCGGCCATAAAGAACTGTTTGCAAACTTGGCAATCGCTAAGACTGATTATGATTGGCAACCACATGGTGTCATAAAACTAGATTTTTCTATGCTAGAAGTTCAGAATGTTGCTAATTTTAATATTGAATTTAGTGAAATGCTAGTTAAGATCATTGATAAATACGAATTTCAAATTACAATTGATTTCTCTCGGCCAATTTCAGCTTTTCGCAATATCGTCTATGCATTACATGCACAATTTGGACACGTAGCAGTCTTAATTGATGAGTACGATAGCCCAATTGTACAAAAAATAGATTATCCGGAACAAGCCCTACAACTTCGTGATAATTTACAAGCCTTATTTAGAACAATTAAAGGCCTTGGCCAATTGATCAATTTTGTATTTATCACAGGCGTAACTTCTTTTTCTAAAGCCGGTTTATTTTCCGGATTAAACAATTTAGCGATATTAACACTTGATGACAAATATAATGCCATATGTGGCTATACTGATGCTGAAATAGATCACTATTTTACGCTATATTTGGCTGACTGGGCCCAAAAAACTAATCTTGATCCAGTAAGATTACGCGAGCAACTTAAAGACTGGTATAATGGGTACAGTTTTAGTGAAACTATAGCAACCGTATACAATCCATTTTCAATCACTAATGCGATTGCTAAAAATAAATTTGAAAATTTTTGGACTCAATCAGGTACGCCAACATTCTTAATTAATGAGCTAAAAAAGAAATATCGTACTTCAGAATATAAGCTATTAAACCCAGAAGAATTCGAAATAACTAACAGTGATTTAGGGGCTTTTGATATTGGCATGGTATCATTACCAGCTCTAATGTTTCAAACAGGTTACTTAACGATTGTGCATTATGACACCGCACGCGATGCTTATCAATTAGGTTATCCTAACCATGAAGTACGTACTGCCGCGCAACGATATTTATTAGCAGCTCTCACGGATAGTAATGCTAGCACTATTAGCAGCACAGCTTTGCAACTTTGGACCGCTTGGAACAATGGAAATATCGACACCGCCCTGAGCTTATTACGGACATTGTTCGCTAAAGTACCGTACCCGCTTCATGTAAAATTAGAAAGTTTTTATCACAGCTTATTTCAGATGATTTGTACAACAGCTAATATTAAGTCACAGTCTGAGTATAATACTAGCCATGGCAGCATAGATATGGTGCTAGATTTGCCTAAAATATTATATATCGTAGAGATCAAATTTAATCAAACAGCACAAATCGCTTTAGCACAAATTTTAGACAAACGTTATTATGAGCCATTTGTTGATCAAAATAAGCCGATTATTTTATTGGGCCTAAATTTTAGCAAAACAGCTGGTAAATTCGAACTAACCCATGATTATCAAAATTTAGATTAACTATTTAACTTTTTTACGAGCCTTTGGATTAGTCGCAGCTGCCATCATAGCCTCAGTCTTTTCCAATTCTGCTTCTAATTCCGCAATCGTAGGTAAACTACTTTTCAACTTTTTAGGCAAATTTTGCATGATTTCCACTTGATATTCTGCTACTCCAATTAGTGCCGCTACCCCTCTTAAAGCATATTCTGCTGTAAAATTTTTCTTGGTTCTGCATAATAATAAACCAATTGTCGGCTGGTCCCCAGATTGGCACAATAGATCATCCACGGCCGATAAATAAAAATTAATTTGACCAACGTCGCTAGGTGTAAAATCATGTGCCTTCAGTTCCACGACGATATAACATTTAAGCGTGACATGATAAAATAACAAATCGATATAATAATCGTCCCCATCTACCACTAAGTGATACTGGCGCCCAATTAAAGCAAACCCTTTGCCCATTTCTAATAATAGCTTTTGCGCATTTATCATTCCAAAATTCTATATTTACACCTGAGTCCTTAAAGATTCTCACTATAACAATAGGAGAGCAAACCTGAGATTTATAAAACAAGAGTTGCCACTTGAAAATTACAAATTTAAAATATAAACCTGTAAATAACTAAAATAATTCGCTAAATTATTAGTTTTTCTAACTAAAGTTTAAAATTACGGACCAATTATAATTAACTTATTCACAGTCCAGAAGAATCAAATTAAGCTATTTTTAGATATATTTACTTTTAATGACAGCGTAAGTATCATAAATTGTATAAATATGATAACTCTGATGATTAATCTACTAAAAATTAAATTTAAGATTTTAGTTAAAAATAAATAAACCCATGGGTAAGAGGGGGGTGGAATTAAAACATGTTTAAACGTTTGCTGAAATTACCAATTAATGGAACAAGTAGTATCATGCTCTTTGGGCCGCGGGGGACTGGAAAAACTTCTTGGATCAAAGCTAATTTACCGGAAGCGTTATATCTAGATCTTCTAGACTATCATACTTATGCCCCCTTAGCCGCTAATCCCGGGCGCCTAGAAAACTTAATTCCACCTAATTTTACTAACTGGATAGCAATCGATGAGATTCAAAAAATTCCAGATTTATTAAACGAAGTCCATAGATTAATCGAACATAAAAAATTAAAATTTTTATTAACTGGATCCAGTGCCCGTACGCTCAGGCGCAGTGGTGTAAATTTATTAGCTGGACGCGCTTTACGTTATAATATGCATCCGCTAGTCATGCAAGAATTCCCAGATCAATTCCAGCTGGAACAAGTTATGCAATATGGGCTCTTGCCAGCTGTAATTACGCACGCTGAACCACGTAAATTCCTAGAGACTTATGTACAAACTTATTTACGTGAAGAAGTGCTTCAAGAAGGCTTAACCCGCAACTTAGGCAGCTTTGCCCGTTTCTTAGAGATCGCTAGTTTTTCTCAAGGTCAAGTTTTGAATGTCGCTGAAATTGCCCGCGAATTAGCTTTAAATAGACTAACCGTTGCTAATTATTTCGACATTTTAGATGACTTATTATTAAGCACCAGACTATCCCCGTTTACACAACGCGCTAAACGTAAAATGATCGCTCATCAGAAATTTTATTTTTTTGATATCGGCGTTTATAAAGTTTTACGCCCTATGGGACCATTAGACTCAGCTGCAGAAGCTGATGGAGCTGGCCTAGAAACTTTATTCCTACAATCATTAAGCGCCATTAATGACTATTTCGAGCTACAATATAAGATTTATTTCTGGCGCACTCAAGCCGGCGACGAAGTCGATTTCGTAATTTATGGCCCAAATGGCTTGTATGCCTTTGAGCTAAAACGCTCCGCTACCATTACTAGCAAATCACTCAAGGGGCTAAAAACTTTCGGCGAAGATTACCCAGAAGCACAATTATATATTGTTTTTTCAGGGAAACAAAAAGAATATTACGGAAATATTACAGCAATACCGTTAACTGAAATATTGCTAGAATTACCTAAATTAATTGGCGCTACCACCTACTAAACTCTTATTTTTAATTGTATGTATCAATTTAGCAATATCCGACATAACATCTTTGATTAAAATTATTAGTTCTGGACTAAAAACTAACGGCGGATCAGCCGGTGGCAAAGATTTTGGAATAAAATATTGTCTATCACCTAGTATTTTATATTCACCAGTTCTACGTTTCATAAAACCAACTCCCTAAAATAAGCCATAAAT
>CANKEI010000062.1 GCA_947481115.1 bacterium | reverse complement strand
ACTAAATTAAATTTTTTAATAATTAATAGTTTAAGTTTAGTATCGCTCATTTGTGAGCCCCCTCTGTTCTAAAATCTTAGAAAATTAGTTTATTTTATGCGAAATTAAAAATCTAGAGTTTTAATAGATTCCCAGAAGAGTGCTTTTAGATTATAATGTTTATAAATTTAAACATTTCTAGAGGTATGTCAGACGTGAAAGTATTCTTACTTAAAGATGTAGCAAAAGTTGGCTTAGCACGAGAACTTATTAAAGTGACCGATGGCTTTGCACATAACTACTTAGTTCCTAATAAATTAGCGGTAATTGTGACTCCTGCTGAAGAACCATTCTATGCAGCTAAGTCTAAATTAGTAACTAATCGTAAAGAAATTTTAGAATCTAAAAGCTCTTTGTTAGCTGAAAAAATCAGAGAATTAAAACTTTCGATTGCCTGCAAGCTGCATGATGGTGAAGATCTGTATGGCTCAGTTGGTCCAACTGAAATCGTAAAAGTTTTAGATGATGCTGGTTTTAAAATCGTAAAAACTCAGGTTTTGCTCGATAAACCAATTAAAAAAACTGGAAATTACGAAATCAATATTAAATTATCTAATAAAATTCAAACTAGTTTTAAATTAAAAATTACTGGTTTAAGCGCAAAATAAATCTTTAGATTTTTAGTTTTTTAATTTTAAATAGACTCTCTCTCGAATTTACGGGAGAGAGTTTCTCGCGTTTACAAGTATAAAAACTAGTAACTTCTTTGGTAAAATTTTATATTTAGGTCAGGCTTTAGCATGCAGAATTCTTTTGATCATACGCTGCCAGCGATTCTGTCAGATAAGCTGCCTGGTAAACAATTACCCGCCCACATCGAAGCCGAAAAGGCGATCCTGGGTGCCATTTTATTAAATGGCGAAGGGTATCATCAAGTGTCAGGCTTGCTTTCAGCCAACGATTTTTATTACCCAGCACATAAAACTTTATTTGAAGTGCTAGGTAAAATCGTCGAACAAGCTAAAACCATTGATCTAATTACTTTACAAGATGAATTACAAAAATTAAAGCTGCTCGATAAAGTCGGCGGCCTAATCTATTTAATCGAACTCCAGGAAAATATTCCCGCACTAGGCTTATTGACGCAACATACTGAAATTGTGCGGGAAAAAGCGATCTTGCGTGAATTAATTAACTCTGCCGCTGGGATTATTACTAACTGTTATACGCAAAATAAAGATAATATTGCGCATGTCATCGACGAAGCTGAAAAAACTATTTTCAAGATCGCTAATCGTCAAAACAGCTCAGACAGTTTTGTACAACTTAATATCTGGCTAAAAAAAACTTTTCAACATTTATCAGATATTAAGAGTCACAGTAAGGGCATTACTGGACTAGCTACCGGCTATAAAAAATTAGATGATATGACCTCGGGTTTACAAAAAGGTGATTTAATTGTCTTAGCTGGTCGACCATCTATGGGTAAATCAATGCTCGGCTTAAATATTGCAACCACCGTGATTAATAATGGTTTATCAGCAGGCTTTTTTTCAATTGAAATGGCAGCTGAACAGCTAACTTTGCGTTTACTATCGTCAGAATCTGGGATAGCGCATCATTTAATTAAAAATGCCACCATCAGCTCTGATGAATGGGTCGAACTAACTAATGTAGCCGCCCGTTTAGCTAAGGGTAAGCTCTTTATTGACGACACGGCTGGGATAAACATTATGGAATTGCGCGCTCGGGCTCGTAAGCTCAAGATGGATCATAAAATTGATCTAATCGTAATCGATTATTTACAAATGCTGTTTTCGCCCAAAAAATATGAAAATCGCCACCAAGAAGTTTCGGCCATTTCGCGTGATTTAAAATCGTTAGCTAAAGAGCTGAATATTCCCATTATTGCACTTTCGCAACTTTCACGAGCAGTAGATAGTCGCGTTGATAAGCGTCCTATGCTTTCTGATCTACGGGAATCCGGGGCGATTGAGCAGGATGCGGATTTGATCATGTTCTTATATCGTGATGTAGTTTATAATCCCGAAACTGAACATCCCAATCAAGCAGAATTAATTATTGGCAAGCAGCGCAATGGTCCCACCGGTGATATTAATCTGACATTTATCGGTGAACTGTCTAAATTTGAAGACCCCATGTATTAATTGAGGCCCCCGAAAAAATTTGAAAAAACATATTGCTGGAAGATTTTATTTTTTTAAGCAAAAAAGACCCAGGGTTAGAAGTCCTAGGTCTTTCTTGCTTAACTTTTTTACTCTTTACTTTTTAGGCGTAGCTAACTTTTTAGGCGTAGCTAATTTCTTGGGTGCTGTTAACTTTTTAGGTGCTGCCACTAGTGCTTTAGACGCAGTTAATTTTTTGCGCGCTGCAGCAATCGGTTCCTGGGAGCCCAATTTAGAATTCAATGATGATGATGCCTTTACACAGGTTCCAGGCAGAGTAGTGCCATTTAGAAAGCTGCACTTCAATCCTTCTATACAAGAGTCGAAAAGGGGGGCGCCCGCTTCGAACGCACCGGCCAATCCGCAAGCCATACAAATATCGCCTTCATTTCCAGAAATTAACAAACATTGGTTTTTAGAAGTCCAGCATGTATTATTATCAAAGTAACAACCGTTGTTAGCAGTTTCCTGATTAAGAAAGGGTGAGGCAAACCAACAAGCCTGACCCTTAGCAAGCTCATCATTACTACAATATCCATCATTACTAT
Source organism: bacterium (assembly GCA_947481115.1). Taxonomy (GTDB): domain Bacteria; phylum Babelota; class Babeliae; order Babelales; family JABDEC01; genus CANKVQ01. The sequence continues at coordinate 1,031 of CANKEI010000062.1, read as the reverse complement.
CTAAACGACCTGCAGTATAAGGGTGATCATAAGCACAGCAATTGTATGCTGTACATACTTGGTAGGGTATTGGGCAATCTATGTTCCTCTCGCAAGAGGGCTCACAGTAAAAGGCAGCCTGCGCTGAAACCGTAGCAGCACTTAACAGTAAAATAACTAACGCTACCAAACTTAATTTTTTCATAATATGCAACCTACTAAAACACATCTTGACTGCCAAGATATATAAATTCTAGTAGTAATTATAGCTTAGCAGAGGGGGGTAGAAGCAAGAGTTGGCTGATTTTTTGTGGCAAATGGCGATTAGATCGCAATATGGCAAGCTATTTTAAAACCTGATTAAAAGAATACTTTAGAGCGCCAGATACCGCAAAGCGTGATGGCTAGCGCATCGGATACATCCAGTTTTTTAGGCTGCGCTAAACCGGGCACAAAGTGCAAAACCGCTCGTGCGACTTGCTCTTTACTAGCTCCGCCGAATCCGGTCACTGAAAGTTTAATTTGGCGTGGTGAAAATTCATGTAAATTCAGTTGATTCTGCGCGCTTAATAAATGCAAGATCCCTCGCAGGTAACCCAATTTCAAGAAAACTTGAGCATTTTTACCTAAAAACGGAGTCTCGATTACTAGATCTGTCACCTGATGGGTTTTTATTTTTAACTCAAAAAAATCATAAAACTGTTTAATTCTAGCAGTTAAGCTATCTTTAGGTGCTAGTTTTAAATAACCGTAATCAATAATCTGCGATTTGCCATTACTTTGTTGCGCGACCCCATAACCGGTATAACCAAAGCCGGGATCTATGCCCATCACTACCACTATTTGCTCCCAAATTCTTACTAGCTTATTGCCCCAAGTAATTTTACTTAAGTTATTTTAAAATAGACCTTATGCGTAATAAGAAAATATAATTAAAGCTGTACAGAGTTGATTTTTTTTAATAGAAGAAGCCGGACAACTATCAACAACAAAATTAAAAGAAATCCGGCTAATGAAGCTTCTTAAAAAACTTATCACAAAACCACAAATTT
>CANKEI010000061.1 GCA_947481115.1 bacterium | reverse complement strand
TCTTGGATTAAGGCGCTAGGGAGTTTACCTGAATGGTGAAAAAATTTACTCTGCCAGAGTTTGGCTATGAAGTACAAATCGGTAAATTTGCAGCGCAAGCTGATGGTGCAGTTTGGCTGCAACGTGGCGGAACTGTAGTTCTATCAACTGCTTGTCAGGCTCCACAGAGAGATTTTCCCGGTTTCTTACCACTATCTGTTGATTATCGTGAGTCGTTTTCAGCTGCTGGTAAAATTCCAGGCGGTTATTTTAAGCGTGAAGGTAAATATTCTGATAAAGAAGTTCTTACCTCTAGATTAATTGATCGTGCCTTACGTCCATTATTTCCAGATCATTTCTTCAATCAAATTCAGGTTTTAACAACCGTTTATTCAGTTGATCGTGATCATTCTCCAAATACAATGTCATTATTATCATCTTCGTTGGCACTTTGCTTGTCACAGATTCCATTTTTTGGACCTGTTGGCGTGGTTGAAATTGTGCGTGTTGATGGTAATTGGATATTTAATCCGTCATACCCAGAAATGCAAGCTTCACCAGTTCGATTAGTGATAGCAGGTACGGTTGATGGCATTTGTATGTTAGAAGGTTCAGCAGACGGTATCGTTGAGCATGAACTTTTAGAACTATTAAAACAAGCGCATGTTAAAATTAAGACGCAAATTAGCTGGCAAGAAGAAATCTGCCGTGAAATGGGCATTCAAAAAACACCATTTCAAGATGCTACATTTGATTGGGCAACTTGGGGCAAACGGGCAACTGAGTTCTACACTAACGATAAACTTACTTCAGTTTGCGTAGCTGATAAAAAAACTCGTAGCGAAGTAGAAAGTAAATTTGCCACTGATTTCTTAGCTTTATATCAAGCAGAAATAGCTGAAATTACTTTTGGTAAAGAAAAAGCGCTTTATGCTCTTGATCATACTTTCAAAGCTTTATTTACAGATTTCACTATGAAACGCGGTAAACGTGTTGATGGTCGTGACTTTAATACAGTTCGTAACGTGAGTGTTGAAACTGCGTTATTGCCATTTGTACATGGTTCAGCTTTATTCCAACGTGGTGAAACTCAAGCTTTAGTCTCAACCACTTTAGGTGGCGGACAAGATGAGCAGCGTATCGAAGATTTAATGGCTGGCGATACAACTAGACGTTTCTTGTTGCACTATAATTTCCCACCATTCTCAGTTGGTGAAGTTAAGCCAATGCGTGGTCCAGGTCGTCGTGAAGTTGGTCATGGTGCTTTAGCAGCTTCAGCTGTAGCATCCGTATTGCCAACTAAAGAACAGTTCCCGTACACTATTCGTGTCATCGCTGATATCTTAGAATCTTCTGGGTCGTCTTCTATGGCAACTGTTTGCGGCACAATTATGTCACTTATGGATGCTGGTGTGCCGATTCAACAAATGGTTTCTGGTGTAGCGATGGGCTTATTCAAGAGCACTGACGGTAAATTCCAAGTGATTACCGATTTAAGTGGTTTTGAAGATGAGTTCGGTTGGATGGATTTTAAAGTAGCCGGTACTGATGCTGGAATCACTGCCATTCAAATGGATATTAAAAATAAAGGCGGTTTGCCGTGGGAAGTATTTGAGGCTGCTTTAGAGCAAGCTAAGCATGGTCGTGCAGAGATCATGGCTAAAATGCGCACGGTATTATCTAAGCCTAAAGCTGAATTGTCTAGCTTAGTGCCTAAGATTATTTCTTTCAAAATTAACACCAATAAAATCGGCGCCGTGATTGGTACTGGTGGTAAAATCATTCGTGAAATTATCGAAAAAACTGGTACTACAATTGACATCGCAGATGATGGCACAGTGAATATTTTTGGCCATCCAGGTGAATTATTAGATATGGCAGTAAACTGGGTTAAGACTCTAGCTGGCAATATCGAAGAAGGCGCAGTTTATATCGGTAAAGTTCGTAGACATGCAGAGTTTGGTATGTTCGTAGAACTAGTACCAGGCCAAGATGGCTTGTTACATATTTCTGCTATTCCAAAAGCTGAACAACGCGACTTAGAAGCACACTATCCATTGAATAGTGACTTACCAGTCGAAGTTGTTGCTTATGATGCGACTACTGGTCGTATTCGTTTGAAAATAGCACCGAAACAAGATTAAGTTATTTGAAAAATAATTTAGTTTTATAAACTATAAAAATTAGGGGCCAGAGTAACATCTGGCCTCTTAGTTTTAAAATATTTAATAAAATTAAATATTAATATTCGAAAAAATATTCGAAAGAAAATTATATGAATTTTAAATTAAAATTATGGACTTTAAATTTGTTGCTATTTATTGCTAGTATTTTTTTTGAGACTAAAATTTTAGCTAGTAATCGTACAGTTGCAATAGAAGATTCATGCAAGATTGGTCCAGACAGCAAAGAGATCGAAGCTTCTCGAAGTAATTGCGACTGTTGCAGTAAAATCACAAGCAGGCGTGGCAACTGCTGATTCTAAGCCAGCTCCAAAAAAAATAGATTGGAGAGCCAAGTATAAGCAGACACAAATGTTTGAGTACAATCTTGGTCGTCTGCATCAAGCTGAAAGTGACCAAAAGTTTTATTTGAGGGCTGCGATAGCTGGAGGTTGTTGTATTTTTGTTTCAGGAGCTGTTAAAATACTCGCCGAAGCTGCTAAATCTGCTAGAGGTTAGATAAAAACAAATTATTTTTTTAGAAATATATTAAGGGCTAGAGCAACATCCGGCCCTTAATATTAAAATATTTAAGGATTAAAAAATCAAACTTTAGCCATTAAGTTTTTAATAGCAGCAATTAAGCTTTTTTCTAAATTTTTATCAATTAAGGTGCCATTGGAATCAAAAGCTTTCCAAGCGCTTGGTATTTTTACAGCTGTCTGCTCTGTTTTTAAGCCTACCGTTTGAGCAACTGCCTCTAAATGCTTGACTGTATTTTCGCCACCATTAGGGCCGCCAGAATAGCCAATTAACAATACTGATTTATTTATTAATCATCACCAACTATATGTACTACTAAGTATCCACGAATTGCTTCATGTAAGTGTCCTTCAAAGCAACTGGCATGACAATAAAATGTTTGATTTTGTTGAGAGCCCTTTGCTTTATCAATATTGGTGAGAATATTTACATCGCAAGGATCCACAGGGCCAGAGATTATCATTTTATTGCAAAAACAGCAGCGATATAGTATTTCAGACATCATTATAAGGTCCATCCATGATTTTTTGCTAAATTTAACACTTGTTTTTTATTGACACCCTTTAATGCAGTAACCAACTCATTTGTGGTTTCGTTAAAAATTATAATTTTATATTTATTATCAATATTTTGTATAAAAACCTTAGCACCATCAGACTGGATTTTTAAGTAATGAGGTTCTTTAATTAGTGATAATACCTCTTGAGGCGTAAAATCTCTCTCTATAAGTCTTTGTAAGCCATGCTTAGTAACTTTAATAATACTGGTAAACTCTTGCTCTTTAAGTGTAAATTTTAGATTTTTATACTGTATAGGACATGAAGCAGGACAAATTCTAGCAACTTCATCTACAGCTTTTAATAATTGCCCATCAGATGTAGCAATATACTCTTGCGGTGTAGCATGGGGATTTTTTGCTTTAAATTGGAGTGCGGCAGTTTTGGTTGTGATAAAAAACTGATTCATGCCATCCAATAATCTACCTTGCGTGTACCAACCAGCTGCCAGTGCGGCGCTGAGCTTAGTAGCATCTTTTAGCGTAAATTGTTTATGGCTAATCGCGTCAAGCATGTTATTTAGTGGTGCAATATAATCATCCCAATCTGCGCGCCCTTTCGCTGGATCAGTTAAAGCCGTGATCCCAATTTTAGCAACATTTACAGCTACTTTAGCTAATTGATAAGCGATCACATATTGCGGTTCAGCATACATAATCATTAAGACTACATCAGGATGATCTACTAAATCTTTGGCAGCTAAATAGATCCCTTCGA
>CANKEI010000060.1 GCA_947481115.1 bacterium | reverse complement strand
GCCAGGAGGGATTCGAACCCCCAACCTTCAGATTTGGAGTCTGCCGCTCTACCGTTAGAGCTACTGGCCTCAAGCTACTTAGTCTCCTTGTGATCACTATGCTTACGACAGTGAGAACAATATTTACTTAGTTTTAAAGAGCCTGCAGCACGCTTCTTAGAAGCCACCTGACTATAATTGCGGCGCTTACACTCTGCACACATTAAATGTGTAATTAATTTATTTTTTGCCATAAAACGTCCTACGAAATGGAGCCCGCGACCGGACTTGAACCGGTGACCTCTTCCTTACCAAGGAAGTGCTCTACCGACTGAGCTACGTGGGCGCACCTACGCTGAACACGTCTGCAGTGATTCCATACGGTATATACTAAATGAAAATCAGAAAAAAACAATATTTTCACGCAAATAACTCTACATGAATTTGGAGCTGGTGGCAGGATTTGAACCCGCGGCCTGCCGATTACAAATCGGCTGCTCTACCAACTGAGCTACACCAGCTTAATTTTGACCCACGATCTACGTCCAAATAATTGGAGCGGGAAACGGGACTCGAACCCGCAACCTACAGCTTGGAAGGCTGTCGCTCTAGCCAATTGAGCTATTCCCGCAGTAGGTTTTGGTGGCGAGAGCAGGATTTGAACCTGCGAAGGCTGAGCCAACGGATTTACAGTCCGTCCCCTTTGACCGCTCGGGAATCTCGCCGCTATTAAAACCCAACTACTTAGATCTGTCAATATAATATTGGTTTTTCGCGAGATTTTCAACCTAAAACAATTTAAAATCCATAAATAACTCAAATATTTTTATTTTCCAGGGTTTCGAGCAAGATTTCTTGGACTTCTGCTACGCAACTATTACAACCCGTCCCCACCCCTAGAGCCTGTGATAAGCTCTTAAAATCATGACAACCGTCCTGAATCGCCTGTTCAATTTGGGATCGCATCACATCCATGCAGATACAAACTAAATAATCTGGTTTTTGCTCTAACGGACTTTTAATCACCTAAATTTACCCCTAACTTATTTAATTTTTTATATTAATCGCAAATCAAACTTAGTTTACGTTCACCATTTTCAACATGTTCTAAATTAATTCTGAGCACTCTTTCGGGCAAATTTTTCAATATGGGCGCGATTATTTCCGGCCATTCTATAATTACAAGACTATTGGGCTGACCTAGATATTCGTCAAAACCCAGCTCTATAAAATTATCTAAAGTTAATAATCTATATAAATCAAAGTGATAAATTTTTAGACCAGTATTTAATTTATAACAGTTCACATAAGTAAAAGTGGGACTAGTAATCGCTTCTTGCACCCCCCAAGTGCGCAGTAAACTTTGCACTAACGTAGTTTTGCCGGCCCCTAGCTGCCCTGTCAAAGTAACTATATTGATACTATTTGACTTCAAACTGACTATAATTAAATTTATAATCTCTGGCAACTGTGCTAAATTATAGATTTTTTTCATAATTTATTAATTTTCTTTTTAAGCTGCCGGTCACGCTTAGAAACAGCCTGACCATGTGATTGGCGATTATGATTATTTCTTGCTGCTAGTTCTTTAATTTCTAGCTCTGTAAAACTTAACTCTTCAGACAACATTAGTTTATTTAATTCTGTATTACTTGACGAATAAATCTGATAATTATCTTGATCAAGCTGTTTTATTTTAACCAGCTCCCGACTATTTTCAAAGTCCAGTAAGTAACTATAAAACTGAATTACTGGCAAACTGCCAATTTTAGCATCTTGAGCAATATTAAGTAGTTCACGGTCGCAGGTCACCAATAAAATCTGGCCTTGTAGCGCCTTAGTAGCAAAATTGGCCAATAATTCTTGAATTAGATCATCGGCACTCTCGGTTGGTCCAGAATAAAAAACTGTGACTGGTTTTTTGGTATACTGGAAACCGTCGCCACCGTCAAACACTAATAAAATCTCTAATGATTTGGCCCGTGCATACCGGATTAAACGATCAATAAAGCTTTGCCTTAGCCCCTCTTCAATAAAATCTAATCCTGAAATCTGTTTGATTAAATTATATGCATCAATAATTAAGATCATTTACGGCCCACTATCCCTAAATATTTGCCCACTGCCAAATTTAGTGCTTAACTTAGCTTATTGTTAATTTAAGTTATAAGTAAAAGTAAACTAAGTAAAAATAAATATGTCACAATTAATCCAAATGCGGCAACGAATTCAAGCTATCGAAACGATTAAAAAAGTTACGCATGCTATGCAATTAATCTCTATGTCGCTGCATACTAGATTACAAAAACAGTCGGTATCGCGCGATATTTATCGACAAAACTTATTGAACATGTTGCAAATTACCAGTCAAGTTAAAAATAATTCTACAGCTCAAATCACTAGTCCGACTATAATTAACAATAAGCAGCTTTTGATTATTATTGGTGCCCAAAAAGGGCTTTGTGGCAACTTCGACACTGAAATTTTACGTTTTGTAGACCATAATTTAGCTATGAACGCTACTGCAGAATCAATCACAACTCCAATAAATCATAACTTAATTACGCTTGAGATTATTTGTATTGGTTCTAAAAAAATCACCCAAGAGCTGCATAAGCGCAATTTAAATATTATTCAAGCATATCCAGGTTTAAAAATTAATAGCTTAGCTGCAATTAGTCATGAAATTTTTAATTTTATAGTTAAAAATCAAGCACACTATCAAACTATTACTAGCTTTAGTAACAAGTCTGAAACTTTTTTTCTCAATAAACCAGTAAAAACTGAAATCTATCCTATCACTACAAATATCACTAAATCACAGCAAAAGAAACCTACCAAATTTGCCCTTAATAACCAGCCCGAAACTAATTTACTTGATCATTACAGCGAATACCTTTGGGACAATTCACCGCAAGAACTCTACAATTATTTACTCGAACGTTATTTAAGCTATACCGTTCAATCAGTGCTATTTGACTCATTAGTAGCTGAACAAGCTGCTAGATTTAGATCGATGGACACTGCTAATCGCAATGCCTGCGATTTACTAGAAATTAGCTATCGCGATTATAATAAATTACGCCAATATAAGATCACTAAAGAGCTAATTGAACTCTCAGCAGCTTTTTAAGTAAATCTGCAACATTTATTTCGCTCTATATACGAATTCTTTTTGTGTACTAAATGGTAGCAGGATCAACCTTGTACTATTTACTAACAAATCGACGCTTATTTTTTCGCTTTTTATGTAATTTTTTAAATGCTATAGCTTTTTTCTTCATAAATATACCTGCTAACACATCAGCACACTTTAAACAAACTAAGGCGTTTCTTATAAGTTTTCCACGAATTAATTGAGAACGATAAATCCACCATCCTGTACCATTAGGCCCAAAAATAATATTCCTATCACACGTCACACATTTATAGGGCCAATTTTCATATCTAAGCTTAGCAATATCTGTAAAACTTAAATTGTGAAAAGTTAACGCTGTAAATTCATCAAAGGACATGCTTGCATATTCACGCGCCGAAATTGTTAGCTTACCAATATGATTAGCTTCATATGCTTGTTCAACCAAATCACGAGCTTGTTGATCCGTTAATTTCTTGTTATAAACTTCATGTAAAATATCACGCTTGTTCATGAATAATTCTCAAATATCAATTTTTCTTCCAGAAACATAATCCTTATATAAAGTCATTTTCTCTGGGTCTAGCGCACCTAAATGCTTACCATGTTTATTATAGGCCTCCACCTCATTGTGTAAATGATCCCATTGTAAATATTCTATATCTAGTATCCCTTCGACATTTGATTTTTTCTTCCAAATACCATCTCGCCCTATAGACTGATAATCTCTTTTAATATTAGTTTTTTTAAAAAATTCCTGCTTAGGCATAGTATTAATAATACGCGCAGGTTTAATAGTATCAGGAGCAGTTTGTACTGCTCTAGGCGCCCGCTTAGCTTTTTTGCCAGATTCATTGCGCTTAAAATGTTCTTCCGCTTGATTAAATAAAGTTTGATTACTCGCTGGGCTATTTCTAAAACTAACAACCAAGCCATTAAGCTCTGCTAGCTCGTATTCTTCAGCTGCTATTAAGCCTAG
>CANKEI010000059.1 GCA_947481115.1 bacterium | reverse complement strand
CAGAACTAGCTAAAAATTATAATTTAAATCTGGGTGATCAGGTAGAACTACTGGTACCCAGCCAGACTAATAATTTAACTCGTTCGATCCAGTTCGCATCGCATACAGCGACTGTTGGCCCGATTTTTAAAACTGGCATTAGTGATTTCGATCAAAATTTAGTGATCTGTAATTTAGATTTCTTAAAAATTTTGTTTCCCGACAGCCAGATTACCCAAGTTGGTCTAAAATCAAATTCGCAAAATTTACCTGCCCAACACCATTTTGCACAAACTCTAAACTATTTAAAAATAATTAAAAATATTTTACCCGACAATTCACCTGCTTCGCAAAATTTAAATTTATTAAAAAAATTAAAATCCAGATTTAAACTCGAAATTTATCCCTGGCAAGAATTATACGCGCCCATTATGGCAGCGCTAAGATTAGAAAAATATATGATGGGCCTGATTTTATTATTAATCACAATTATTACCAGCTTTACGGTCATAGCACTGATTTTCATGCTGGTTACACAACGCACGCACGAAATCGCTTTATTGCAAACTTTAGGCTTAGCCCCCCGTAAAATTAAACAGCTTTTTAGCTTGATTGGCTTAACCGTTGTGACGATCGCAACCACCACAGGCCTAGCGCTAGCTTATTTGTTGGGTTATTTATTAAACCAATATCCCATAATTACTTTGCCAGAAGTTTATTTAATTAATACACTGCCAATTAAGCTAGAATTCACAGTTTTTTTGACAATTTTTGGTTTGTCCCTGATATTAGGACTTATCGCTACTTGGCTGCCTATAAAACAAGTTAAATATTTGCAGATTGCAGCTATTTTAAAACAGCGCCTGTAGTCATAAATATAATAATTAATTTAGTGATTTTAATTAGTATTGTTATTTGAATAACCATTATTTTAGCGAAGGAGATCTTATGAAAAGATTCTTAGCATTGGCATTAGGTGTATTAACTTTAGGTAGTCTTTCAGGCTGCAAACAACTTGGTTGCGATAAACCAGCGCAGCAAGAAGCTCCGGCTATTGCTCCAAGCGAACCAGCTGTTGCTCCTGAAGTTGCTGCACATGAAGCTACTCCAGAATCTGAAGAAAATAAACCTGCTTAAATTTTAAGTGAGTTTAAAAAAAAGCATGAGCGATAACTTGAATTAGTTATCGCTCATGCTTTTTTGCTTACAAATGGTCATATTGATGTTACACCATGCCTAACGATTTCGAGTCGTTATGAATAGACCCATCTGCTAAATAATTGATTTTACCTGAAGTAAATTAAAAAATTGGACAAAAGCTTAATAAATATAAGCTTTTGATGAAATGTTCATCAAACGGTCCATTTGGATCAGTCTTGCGATAGATCAACATACCATGGTTATCGTGTTTAAGCTCCCAGCTACAAACTGAAGGTTCTGGAATGCCCACTGCTTCGGCAATCTCTTGTACTGCTTTAGTTTGATTATTAGTGCGCGCACTATTACGATTCACGCTACGTACTAACTGGTTGAATTGTGATTCCCGCATGAAGTCACTGAAAATATCGGGATTAGCCCAAGCATTTTCATTCAAGTGTCCCAGTTCTGCGATCGAAAAGCCAGCAATCCCCTTTAGGCAATCAAAATCCGGATTATCAACCAAATAAGCTGCATGTGTAACATTAAAAGAACCCTCGCGACAGAGTCCATGCAACACAAATTCAGCAATATTTTCAAAATCCTGGAGTTCAATTATCTTTCTGGGCAGGTCTGTCAGAGACCCCAGTAAGCTTTGATGCTGGCTCAGGAGTTCTCTTTCGCTCATAGTCACTCCCCTTTCTTAAAAAAGAGTCTATAAAATACTACCCTCTAACATAACCAGGCTCTGCAAAAAAAAGCAAAAGATTTTTTTTGCTAGTTGATCTTCACTCTTAATTAAGCTAAAACCTAAATAATTATAAAACCGTAGTAAAAAAATATTTAAAAAACTAAGCTGCTAAAAAATTAGTACACCACTAAAACAGCATTATCATTTAAATAATTAGTAAGCAAAGGGCGATCTCAAATGAGTTTAAAAATTAATTCCGCCAGCTATTTATTACTAATATTTAAAACTAAATTTTTAAAACTCTCACCTAAAAGAAAATCACTAATCTTAAATTCACTAATTATCACACTCTGCTGGAGCAGTTATACTGAGCCGCGCAACTATTTTCGGGGCATCGACCCGGCGATACCATATATCGAAGTACAATGGGCCAACCAAACTAAACAACCAGTTAATCAAATTGCTAAAAATAATTGTCCTGAAACTAATCCAGTTTATGTCTTACGCGACTCGCACCTAAAAGAACGCCCCCTCTTTCGTACATTTGATCGAGCTTTTTTTCAACAAAAATTGCTACCTGATGGACCAATCCCATATCGAAACAGCCCGCCAAAAAAACTAGCTGATAATAATAATAATAATAATAATAATAATAATAATAATAGTTCTGAAGCTACTGCGAATAGTGTTTCAGGTGAGATCCTCAGCGCCCAAGTCGAAAATCTATTACATGAACTGCACGAGCTCAATAAATTATCTAAAAAAGAGCGGATGCGTATTTTTAAAAATTATTTTACAGATTTTACAGTGCTTAAAAGTAACGAGTTTTATTTTAAAAGCTTTTCGGGTTTAATCGTCGCTAAATTTAAAAAATATCCCTTTATCGTTAAACTATTGATCGAAAAACCAGCTAGTATCACAATGCCCTACAATCGTGGAATTTACTCGATGGGTATTTTTACACTGAGCGGCACAGTCCGGCATACCATTGGCTTTTCACGTGTAATTAATAGTGAAAATATTATGGCTAAGGCAGCTACTGATCCGCGCTGGAAAAATCGCTTAACAGTGCCCAAAAAATGGTTCTGGTTACCTAAGGATCCGCATTGGTTAAAAATCACAGGTCATAATATTGGGATTCATGGTACTCAATCGATCGAAGTACCAGCTATTTATGCCGTGATAGCCGAAGAAATTAATTGCAGTGACACTAACTGTAAGCCTAGTCCTAGAGAATGCTTAGATGTTAGTAATTTTTTGCAATGTGCTACAGATCCTAATTATAGTAATTTTAGAATCGAAGATAGCTCTGGAAAACTAGCAATTATTGACACTGAAAGTTTCCCGTTGTTAATGGGAATTGATACTGAACAGATTCGACCATTTAAAAGTTACAAAGGCTTTTACAGTCGTGTAACCATTAGATTTGTGCACCGTAAACTTTTTCAAGATAAACGAGCGCGCAAAAAAAATCAGTTTAAAGATCAAGCTATAATTGCTAATTAAATTTTTTTACTATTAATAGTAGTAGTGTGCATAGATTCTTTAAGTGGTAATATAACTGAAAAAACATTGCCCATCTCTTGGTATATCGGCAATGGATTCCCAGCAGCCTGACTTTCCTTAAGCATGTCTACAGTACCACGCCCCCATCGCTCTATCATGCGACAAATATAAAAAACATTAGCTATTAATGGATTACGAGGAATAGATTTATGTGCTTGTGTTAACAATTTTAAATTTACACCATGCGGAAGATTGCCATTATTAGAAATTTCTACCCGATCATCGTAAACTGCAATATCTACCGAACCACCAACGTAACTATAATCCCTATGCACTAAGGCATTAATTAATGCTTCACGTAGTACAGTGTACGGTATAGCTGGCGTCTCTATACGATAACGACTATTTTTTTCGATATGCGCAGCTAAGGGCAACATGAAAGTTAAAAAGCTTTCTGCTTTATCATATAAATCAAAAGCGTTAGCTCTGAGCTCTTTATTATCTATAAATTCAGTTTTATCAATGCCCCTAAATCGTGCTAATTTTATACTTGATTGCATAAATTGTTTGTTAGCATCTTTGCAAAATAAAATCACTGCAGCATTAGTAAGTTTATTACCAACCATCAAATTTAATTTTTTTAAAATATCTGAAATAGTTGCCGTTAATGCATCTTCCGGCAAACGTTTTCCAAGAACCGCTCTTCGAACCACCTCTTTGATTCTATTCTGGTCCAAATCTTTGATAGTGCATTTATCGTTTATAAGACTTTCCCATAAAGCTGGATTATTTTTATTATAT
>CANKEI010000058.1 GCA_947481115.1 bacterium | reverse complement strand
GGTGGTCGACAATACAATTGCAAGACCATAGAAGAAATGTTGGCAATCGTATTTCTATACTATAAAAGCTACTGGACACAAGAATTTATTGGAGCATTATTTGATTTGGATCAGAGCAATGTGTCGAGGTTATTAAAAAAAATGCTACCATTGATTGAGAAGGCTGCTGATCCAGAATTAGCAGTATATTTACAACAGGCTAAGGTAGAATTTGCCCAAATTTCACCAAATCAACGCATTAACAACTGGCGTGATTTTTTAGAAAAACATCCTGATCTTAGAGAAGTGTCGATTGATGCCACCGAACAGCAATGTTATCGTTCCTCAGATTATCAAACCCAAAAATTATACTATTCTGGTAAACAAAAATGCCATTCACTAAAAACACAGATTGCAGTTTCTGTATCTGGTAGGATACTTGACGTATCTGAAACTGTGCCTGGCAGCATGCATGATAAGAAACTGATTGATGCTGAAGAAACGATCTTTAAATTTCCGCAACAAACAGTGCAACGCTTGGATTCTGGCTATCAAGGCCTGGTCAAATCGCATCCCAAATTTTATATTATTACGCCACATAAAAAACCTCATAAGCAAGAATTATCGCCCTTAGCTAAAGAGCTTAATAAAGCTCATAGTAAACGCCGTGTGATTGTTGAAAACGTGCTGTCGCGCATCAAAAAATTTAGAATATTATCTGGCTTATATCGAGGAGATATTAACGACTATAATCAGGTATTTAGAAATGTTGCTGCTTTAAATAACCTGAAATTAGCGACCAGAATGGCTGCTGCATAACTAATATGCTAATAGTGAAGCAGCTGTTTTTTTGTTTGGCTATTACGCATAAGGTCTATTGTTTTAGTATCTTTACTTTCAGGTGTAACGCTAATTGATCTCTGGCTCCACATACCAACAGATGTTTTGCTTTTATCATCTTCTTGTGTTGCTTGACGTCTAGCTAAATCTGCTTTTGCTTTGGCCAATAATTTTAGAGTATTGCGTTCTCCAGAGCTCATAGCGCCAATATTGGCACAACTTAAGGCTAAAAAAGAGACTATCAGATATAAATGGAAAAATTTCATGAATTTCTCCATTTCTTTTATTGTATTATTAATTTAACTATTTTTATTAAAGATCAGTATAACAAAGCCAAGTCAGCTTGTAAAAAGGTAGATTTGGCCAGGCTTAGTTGGGCTATAAAATAACAAATGTTATAAGATTACCAAAATCTATTTTTAGCGAATGCGCTGCCAGAGGACGATCTGCTTTAGTATATAAAGAGCCACCAGAATTATGAGTGGCCAGACGCTCTTTTAGATTGTTTGTGTGACCGATATAGATTTTTTCAGGATTAGTTAGAGACTTTATTAAATACACGTAATACGGTCCGTCTTAGAGGTCAGGAAGTTATGCTTGGACATCGCTTACAGCACATCCTGACGGTGTTTTCAGAGATTGGACTAGAGCTATAAATTTAGTTTTTTAGAGTGGTGTTAAAACCATGAGTAGGGTGAAGCTGGCCATAGAGGCGTAATTAAATTCTAGACATGTGTACCAACTAAATGATACGATTGCCTAATGATCAAAAATTAGGGCCTACTTGATAAAAAAACTATCTAAAGATTTTATTGCCTATGATGGCGATAGCTTCACCATAGAATGGTACTATGACAGTCGAGATTGTAGCCAAGCTAAAGATTACTATAATAAGTTGTCTAAAGTGCAACGGGATAAACTGATGCAGCTTTTTCGGTTATTAGGTGATACTGGTAAAATTTTCAACAAAGAAAAGTTTAGAAACGAGAGCGATCAGATTTACGCCTTTAAGCCACAACCTGATCGCTTCCTGTGTTTTTTCTATATTGGTAGCAAAATAATCGTGACTAATGCGTTCGAAAAAAAGCAGGATAAGTTGCCAGCTGGAGAAAAAACTAAGGCCTTAAAGAGCCGCAGTGATTATGTTAAAAGAGTTTTAGGGAAAGATTATTATGACTAAAAAAATCAAATCAACTTACGATAAATTTATTGAATCTTTAAGTCCCAAAGAGTTGGCGAAATTTGAAGCTGGTTATCGTGAATTCGTATTATCAGAGTTGATTTTAGCCATAATGAAGCAGGATGATGTATCAGTGCGAAAGTTAGCTAAAATTGCTGGCATTTCACCTACGGTAGTGCAAGGGTTGCGGTCAGGTACCAAGAAAAATTATAGCATGGAGACTTTTTATAAAGTTCTAACCAGCTTAGGATTTGATCAGTTTATGGTAGGGCATAATGGTAAGTTTATTCCAATTGATTTGTCTTCGCTGAACAAAAAATAGTGCTCTAGTACAGCGCTGGTCAAAAAATCATGAAACCAAGAAGTTTTGATAAATATGTAGCCAAGCGGCTAACTAAAGCTGAGATCGTTGAAATTGACAAACAGGTGAAATTAGAAAAAGCGATTTTAGACGCTTTACGACAAGGGATTACTACGGCTGTAGGGCGTTATATGAAGAAGAATGACATAGGGTTCAATGAACTGGTAGATCGGTTAGACACCAGTGCTTCGCAGGTAACTAAAATTCAGAAGGGCACTGCAAATTTGACACTGTCTAGTTTGGCGCACTTATTTGCTACGATTGGCGAAGAGCCAAAGTTGGTATTTAAGAAAAGATAGTTGGCCAAATCAACTTTTGTACTCCCCTAAATAACGCTCCATTTGTGTAGTGGGCCGTAAGTTGTTTCAAATACCAATCACCAGCTAGGTTGTTTATAGTCAGCGTGTAGTGTTGATACTAAGCAAAAACCCCCCACGGGTTAGGTGAGGGGCTTAAAACATTTTAGTAATTGATTTGTAAGTTAGGTTTAGTGACCATCTCTTACAGCAGCAGCTAAAGATGCATTTACGCCTCTAGCTAATGCTTCACGGCATTTAAAGCTTTTATATTCGCTAGTGCTTTTATACCCGCTGTCTATATCAACTACAGTTGTTATAGGATCATGGGCACTTTTTATGCACTTAGTATACTCGGTAAAAACTGTTTTCTTTAATTTATCGGCAACACGTTTATCTGCTGTATCTATAAGATCGCTATCTAAGTAATGCCCGTGTTTTGCAGCTTCTTTTAGAGCAGCTGCAATATTGGCTAATTCTTTATCAGTGCGTAATGCTATAGAAAGAGCTAAAGCTGATGCGATATGCGGCTGCAATTGAAGCTTGCAGCAATATTTTGTATGTATTTCTTCACTCAAAGGGTTTCTTGTACGTCCATTATCCCGGCCCATTCCTTCATAAAAGTTTCTTACAAATGCTCTATCTAATTCGTCTAGCTCTTTTTTTATTAAAGGATCTTTATGATTAAAAAATTTTGTATCAGAAGTAGCTGGCTTTTCAGCATCAACAGCACCGATATTAGCGTAACTTAAGGCTAAAAACGGGACTATCAGATATAAATTTAGAAATTTCATGGTTTTCTCCATTGATTCTATTATGTTATAGGTTTAACTATTCTAATTAAAAATCAGTATATCAAGGCCAAACTAGCTTGTAAAATGACAGATTTAGCTAGGTTTATTTGAGTTATAAAGCAATTTTTATTACAGGTTAAAATACCAAAAAAAATTTTCTAAATAAAATTTATGCTTACCAAAATCTTTTTTTAGCGAATGCGCGTCCAGATTGGGATTTAAGATATTTTTCGAATTCTTTAACTTTGGCTTGCTCTGTAAAGGTTAGATACATAACAAATTTCCATGGACGAGCTTGCTGTGTGTGGGTTGACCCACCAGAATTATGAGTTTCTAAGCGTTGTGATAAGTTGATAGTATAGCCAACATAAACAGTATCTGGAAAATTAAGTGATTGAATAAGGTAAACGTAAAACATATAAGGGGTCGGTCCGTCTCCGCCTATGGTTCCGATCGGACAGTCTTCGCTTGTAAAGCCACATATTTTTCTTACTGATATCATCATACGAGGGCGTAAGCCAGACGAAGCTGCGAAGCAGCGAAGACTGGCGTCCCCAAGGGGATTCGAACCCCTGTTTTCGCCGTGAAAGGGC
Organism: bacterium; assembly: GCA_947481115.1. Lineage (GTDB taxonomy): Bacteria > Babelota > Babeliae > Babelales > JABDEC01 > CANKVQ01. Next base: position 102 of record CANKEI010000058.1, on the reverse strand, counting down.
GACGTCCTAGACCAGGCTAGACGATGGAGACATAATTTTGAAAGAATGGTGAGCCGTGTTGGATTCGAACCAACGACCCACAGCTTAAAAGGCTGTTGCTCT
>CANKEI010000057.1 GCA_947481115.1 bacterium | reverse complement strand
GCGGCTCGTTATTTCACCACTGGAAACTCATTGGCGGAAAGGAAATCTATGTTTAAACGATTGTTCAGTCGGAGCCGTATGACGCGAGAGTGTCCCGTCCGGTTCTACGAGGGGCCCCAAGGTTTAACCAAAGGGTCTACTCACCAAAATGATCTATTAGTAAATAATTGGCTAACTATTCCCGGTGGTGAAATTGAGGTTACGGCTAGTCGATCTAGTGGCGCTGGTGGTCAGCACGTAAATAAAACTAATTCCAAGATTACTATTCGCTGGAACGTGCCTAATAGTCTAGTATTAACTGAATCACAAAAATCCAGAATCTTACAAAAGCTACAATCTAAGTTAACTAGTGACGGCGATTTAATTATTCATGATAGTACGACTAGAAGTCAGCATCAAAATAAAGAGCAGGCCCTGGGCCGCTTAGCAGAAGAGCTTAGACAGGCGTTGCATGTACCAAAAAAGCGGATGCGTACGCGGGTGTCGCTAGCAGTTAAAGAAGCTCGATTGCGTAACAAAAGTCAGCGCAGTGTGATCAAGAAAATGCGTAGCAAGAAAAGTTTTACAGATTAAAGGGCCCATAAATACTACGGGCCCTAATTAATTAATTTAATAGAGTTTTATTATAATTTTCACAGTATCCCTCGATTACGCTAACGCTTCACTCGGGACGAGCGAATAATGTAGATTTTGCTTTTTCAAGATCGCTATTTTTTACTAATAGCAGGCTTTTCTTGCGACAATCTAATTCCGCCAATAATTAATAAGATTAGCGCGAAGATTAGCGAAATTAATTTAATAATATTATTTAAAATATCCCAATACATAAAGTAGCTCCCAATTAAGCAAAAAGTACCGCCCATAATAAAGCCAAAACTTAAAAATGGAATGGGAATTACAAAAGCGCCTAAAATTAGCGCTAATAGCCCAATGATGCCGCTAGTGTAAAAGTAAGCTTTCTGAAAATTACTTTGGCTCGCTTTATATGCAGCTAGCTCGGCGTCGTATTCACTAGCAGGTTTATGGATAGGAAAGAGCTGCTTAGAAGACTTAGCTGGGTATGTTTGTTCGGGGTAGGCTACTTCTTTGACCGCTACACGTGTACCAACGTACGCAATGGTTGGCAGTAAAATCATGATCGCAAAACCAATTGAAAGATTTCTTAAAGTGACTAACACTGGCATAATTTGCCCCTTTTAAAATATTTTTAGATCTTAACCGTAACCATAACAGTTTAGGTTACTATAAAATATTTTAAGTTTAATTTGCAAATGCTTTCAAAATATCGCTAACATGGCTTTTAAGATTTACATCTTCGATAATCGCTATAACCTTGCCTTGGTTAATTAAAACAGTTTTGCGTTGCGGGTAAAATCTGCCCAGTAAATTGTTGCTAGCGTTATATAGCTTAGCTACTGTGCGATTAGTATCGGCTAGTAATGGGAATGGTAAATTATGCTTAGCTTTAAATTTAGCGTGCGCATTAACTGAGTCATAGCTAATCCCAAAAATATTAATCTTATGTGCTCGATAAGTGTCGAAAGCATCGCGTAGCTGACAAGCTTCTTTGGTGCAATCAGGCGTACCATCTTTAGGATAAAAATATAAAACTATTTTTTGATTTTTAAATTCAGTTAATGGGGTACGTAGTTTACCAGTTTCATCTGGTAAACTAAAAGCTGGTGCTAGATCACCAATATTCAAATTTTTAGATTTTTTATTTTTAGCAAAAACTAGCACTGGTGCCAGCAATAAGATTAATACCAAAATAATTTTATGGTTCATCTATTTTCCTCGGGCGATTGCCGCAGCGTAATTAAAATCAAAAAAGTATTGTTGCCAATATTCATCGGTAGTTTTGTATTCGTCATCATATACAAAATGATCTATTAAAGCTTCACGTACTATTAAAATCTCTTTAAGGGTACCTTTTTTGTTCTTAGGATCAGCAATGGTAAAATCTAGTAACTCTAAAGCTCGTTCGAACGCTTTCTGGCTATAATCAAGATTGTTGTTTTTTCGCCATTGAATTGCTCTTTCAATGTCTGCGCCAACATTCGCTAGCTGTTCAAATATTGAAAAATTAAACCAATGTTCATGGGTTAAATCTTTGTGTATTTTCATGGGATAACTAACTTGTGTACAATTTCTCTAATCACCATTTGAATTTTTGGATTATCTACACCGCGTGATCTATTGCCAAATCCAGGACGTAAATTGATCATCGAATCGAAAACAATAAACTCGTTATTGCCAAATTGATCCGGGAAAATATTAATTCCCCAAAGATGCTCTTGTTTTGATCCCTCTTCTAATAATATGTACTCTTGGTCAGCATGTAGTCCAGCGTCGACAACCATGATTTTTTGTTCGATATCTACAACGGCTTTAACTAGTCCCCCAAACATTTTTTCCGACATTAATTTTAGTTCTGGGATAGAAATTTTATCTTTTTCTGTGATTGTTTTCATCTGCGCCTTTGTTTTAAGTATGGCTGATTAATCAAATCACAGTATAAGCATTTTTTAATTTTAAATTAAATCTGTGCTTTTATTCCACGCTATTTCAGCTAAATCATGTTGTTTTAGAAATATATTAGCTTGTGAAAAATGTCGACAGCCTAGAAAGCCAGTAATCGATAATGGTGATGGATGCGCGGATTTGAGAATCAAATGGTGCTGAAGATCGATATTAATTGGCAAGTTCTGTAATTTTTTTTGGGCATAAGCGCCCCACAGCAAAAAGACCGTGGGCTGTTTACGTTTCAGCAATTCTATAATAATGGCATCGGTAAACAACTCCCACCCCTGTTTCGCATGACTAGCTGGCTGCCCTGCTTCGACCGTTAGTACAGCATTAAGCAACAATACGCCCTGTTGCGCCCAACTACTTAAATTACCAGACTTACTAAGCTCTGCTTTTGGTATTACCAGATCAGCTTGTAGCTCTTTGAAAATATTTTTCAGCGATGGTGGTAATGGCACATTAGACGGCACACTAAAACTTAAACCATGTGCTTGTCCGGGGCCATGGTAGGGATCTTGACCAACGATCACAACTTTGACCTGCTCAAATGGCGTAGCTTGTAGTGCAGCAAAAATATTGTGTTTAGCCGGATAGATTTGTGCACCTGCTTGTTCTCGCGCTTGTAAAAATTGTACTAAGTTGTCAATTTTTTGGTGCCGGCAAATCTCAGCTAAAACTGGTTGCCAACTGCTTGGGATAGCAGTGAAAAAGCGTTGTTGCTTGTTGGTCATATTAACAATAGCTAGTCTAGCGAGTCACGTTAGCTAAAGTGCTTAGACTAGCTGAGAGAGCAGTGCTGCTAGCAGCATCAGCAGCTTCTTGAGTTGAATTAGCCCGTTGTTCTTCTAAAAATATGGGGCGTTGTTTAATTGTCATTAATGCGGCATCGATGAATGGCTTTGAAGTAGTTATTAGTGCTCTCTGCGCTTCACTTTCGCTGATTAATTTAGCTTTTGTAGCATTGTCTGGCATAGTTTCTAATAACTTGTCTAAATCGTCCAATAATTCCTTTGAGTGCCAGTAGCCTGCATTTTCTCTTACCAGGTCTTTAAATGACGATGCTAAAGGAGTAGCATACAAGATATAATATTTTTCTATGGTTGGTATCAACGGTCTATCTGATTTCACAATATCGATTAAATGTGCATCTTTAGGAAAAGCTCTCTTGGCACGTCGCAATAAACCAGCTGGGGTGTTTCTGGCTATCAGCCAAACTATACCACCAACTACTATTGCACCTAGTGCTGCATGCGCTACATTAAAAGAAAATTCTTCACCATAAGCATGTGTTTCCTGGCGCCAAACTGTATCTAATACACCAAAGTACAATCCGCCTATCACGGCTGCCATAGTCGTAATTTTAGCTGATCCTGAATCTGAATCTTGTGACGCTTGCATATTAATACTAAAAGAAGTTGCTATTATCAAACCCATAAAAATATTTTTGGAAAATTTCATTGTAAGTCTCGCTAAATTGTGAATTATTTTTTACTTATAATACCATTAACTTTAAAATTTATAAGCGCTGCACAAGCTATTATGTCGCGTTTCAGCGTTATTTAGGATCCTTAATGTGAGCAGCTTTCATTCTATCAAATAAAGGTGGTTGCATTTGCCTGGCAGTACGCAGCTTTATTAGTTGGTCTTCATCCTGTTGTTGACATGCACTTGATCTTGCAACCTTTTTGTACACAAAATGAATTCAAAAATTTATAATTGCCTCTATGGCCGGCTGGGCCAGCTTCATTCTACTCTGGCTACTAATTAAATATCGTTGTTCAAATTGCAATGGTGATACGTATTTTAAGGTTGAGTG
>CANKEI010000056.1 GCA_947481115.1 bacterium | reverse complement strand
CTGGATCGTTAATGCTCACGTCTATGATTTTTAAGTGCTCTGGGCGTTTTAATACGCTATTTAAGAAGCTGATTAAAATATTTTTATGGGCGATATTGCCAAATAATTTTTTGAAAGCTACATCAGATTTAGGGCTTAGATAGTTCATAATCAGATCCTGAGATAATACTAAATACTATGCTTAACATAATTTTTATTAACTACCGTCTGTACAGTTTTTAAATATAATGGCTGTAGTTGGGCGCTAAATGCTGGCTGCGTTAGCCAATCTTCACAGGCTAACTGGGCAACTTGTTTAAGCGAGCAATATTGCGGGATTATGATTAAAGCTTCTGAGATTTCTGAGTTATTAATACTTAATTCGAACTCACTTAAATCTTGTTTAATTTTAGCTAGAAATAAGTTTACGCCATTGCCAATGAGATTAATTTTTTGCACGCCAGCTGATTTAAATCTAGCTGCCAGTGAAATTAACAATTCGCTAGTTGCACCCCAACCGGCCGTAAAATTACCAGCTTGGTCTAAAATCCCGTAATAAGCATCTTGGTTATAAGCGTTTAATAAAGCTAATGTGATGGTATTGGGGTTGCTAGAATTAGAAAAAGTCGGAGACTGGATATCTTTCTCTGAGTTAGTTGGTTGATTAGCATTAAACTCTGTGACAAAAGCCTGGAGACCGTTAACGCCAATCAATGGTATTCCAGTGGCGAAAGCCAGGCCGTTAACTGTTACAATTACCACTCTTAAAGAAGTAAATGGCGCAGGGCCTAAATTAGTCGCGATGAAACTAAGTTGTTCTAAATTTAAATTATGTTTTAGTAATAAGTTATTAATCTCTAAGATTAAATTACGATTCGCATCCATCTTATTTAAGCTAAGTTGGTCTAGGAGCGTATAATCAACCCCCAGACCAATCTCGATTAAATCATAAGTGCTTTGTAATACTAAATAATAATTGTGAGTTATTTTTTGTTGCGACATTTTTGTTGTTGATAGAATATGCTAAATGAATCAAATTCGATAGTTTTCTCTTTACGAGTAATCACTTTACCACAATTTAAACATTTCCACCCTACAAAGTTTAAAAAGTGATCAAAAAAAGATTGCTGCACCATTAACCCTGAACACTTCCTGCACCGCATAACCCTCCTCTCAGCTCCGTTTTTTAGCTAAAAAATAAATCGACCTAATTAATAGCGTACTTTTATCATGTAAATAGCACCCTAAAAAATAGATCCGTAGCTTGTCAAGCTTCGCTTAAAAATCGTAGATGATCGAGATAAGTTTCTAAGATAATCGCCGCGGCAATCGAGTGGGCCCGCAACTTATCAACTTTATCGCGGGAGTTAACGTATTTAGCAGCTGATTTACTAGTTAAACGTTCGTCCCATAAGACAAATTTTACTTGTGGAAAAATTTCAACTAATTGGTCGTATAAAACTTTGATTTTTAAAGTCTGTTGACTATCGGTATTTTTTAAAGTTTTGGGATAGCCTACAACAATCGTATCTAATTTTTCTTGAGCAATTATTTTAGTTAAAAATGGGATTAAATTATTTGCCGAAGTAGTTTCATAAGGATTAGCAAAAAACCGCATAGCATCTGACAAAGCAGTACCTACGTGTCTGTCACCTGGATCAATTGCTAAAATTTTAGACATAGAACTCTCTAATTTTTAACTATTTTTTTATTTAGATCAAAAAAAATTTATGTAACTTTAGCGTAGCATGTGTGCATTTAAGCGCAAAGTTATATTAAAGATCTAATTAGCCCCAATCCCAATGCTACCGCCTGCGAAGCTCTTAAAACCGTAGGCGTTAATTTACTGAATTTAAAACCTGCAGCTAATACTAACTCTTTTTCAATGCTAGTTAAATCAGCTTCAGGACCCCATAAGCAAAATATTTGATTAGCTGATTTAGCTTCTGGAATTAATGCCAATGCTGGCACACCGGAAATATCAAAAAATATTTTGCCAGTTTTAATTTTGGCAGAAAAAAAACTTTCTGATTTCAAGAACGAGTCCAGTTTTACTGGAGCTAATAATTCTGGAATTTTAAAGTTTTTAGACTGCTCGGCAGCTGCGATCATGATTTTTTCTAAGCGCTCAAAATTGCCGGCACTATATTTTTGGCCAGCTGGTTCTGATTTAGCTGTAACTAATAACTGAATTGTATTTGCGCCCAATTCAACACAACTATATAACGCAGCTTCTAACGCTTCACGTTTTAATAATGGCAAACAGACGGTAATCTCAGGCTTTAAATCTTGATTAGCAACTAGGCTGCCAATAAATTTTAATGCTAAATTATTTTTAGTAATTGTACTTAACTCGGCCAAAACATGCTGCTTACGATCAAAAATTATGACCTGATCGCCCGTATTTAAACGTAAAACTCGAATAATCCTGTGATATAATTCTGGCGTGCTTAATTTATTTAAATCTGGTGTAAAAACTGCAAATTGATGCTTATTAGACATATCTAATCCCAAAATCTATTATTCTACAAAATAGAGTAATAGGTTAACTGCTTTTTGCATAAAATAATTTTTAATTTTAGCTAACCAAATCATTAAGGCATATCTTTTAGCTGCTTGTGGTGTTTCAGCATTTGAATTTAAATCTTGCGCCAAACTACTCCAATCTGTCGTAAAATTATCTGCAATACTATCAATATCTTCCATAGTAATATATTCACCAACTGCTGCTTTAGGCACTAGATAAACGCGCAGGTGCTGTACATCTGGCAAATTTTTAAATACATAGGCACAATTAATTCTGGTTAAATGCGCAATTTCTACGCCACAAACTATATCTGCACTATGCTCATGATCAGCGAGGCAAAATATCGCTAACTTTTCAGCCTGGGCCAAAATTTTGGGTACATCAATACTAGCTATGCTTTGCTTACTAATTTCAGGGTAATTATTAAGAACATAAGACTCACTTGGAAAACGACAGAATTTTAAATCTGTTAGCGCCATCAGACTAGATTCATGTACATCTGCTTTGTAATTACGTAAATCCCATAACATAAAATAGTCTGAATCTTGCCAATCTGTACCAAATAATTGCGCACAATTTAATAAAATTAATATGATTGCTAATCTTGCTTGCTTACTCAACATAACCCCTTTTTTAAGGCTTAAATTTCAAATTTTATGATTTTATATCACCGATAATAACTCAAGCGCAACTACTAAATGCAACTATAATTTAGCTGGCCAATTATTTTAAGCGATAGATCCGATGTTTACCAACTTTAATCACCATCGCCGGCTGCCAGTCAATTTCGGTCTTAAAATCAGTGACAACTTGATCATTAATTTTAATGGCACCATCTTGAATTAAACGGCGCGCTTCAGAAGAAGTTGTAATGGCCCCTAAAATTTTCAACAAATCTACTAGCCAGATTGGATTAGCCGTACCAGCTGGCAAACTTATTTCTAGTGCAGCAGAATAATCTTGCGCCTGAAATAGCTTCTCAAACTGAGCTTGTGCTTGCGTAGCCAGCTCTGGCGACCAAAATTTAGCCACAATATCGTGCGCGATCTGTTTTTTTAGGTCCATGGGATGTAATTTATTAGCCTGTATTTGCTGATTCCAAGCTATAATTTGCGACTCTGGTGTATTTAATAATAATAAAGCGTAGCGCTGAATTAATAGATCAGTAATCGACATCAATTTACCATAAGCGTCCGCTGGCAGATCAGTCAAGCCAATAGCATTATTAAGTGATTTAGACATCTTGTCTTTGCCATCTAAACCCTCTAATAACGGTACTGTTAAAATTACCTGCGGCTCCTGATGATATTTTTGTTGCAAATAACGTCCCATTAGTAAATTAAAAGTCTGGTCTGTGCCACCTAATTCTATGTCAGATTCTAATGCAACTGAATCATAGCCCTGCATTAAGGGGTATAATAATTCATGCATCGAAATTGTTTGATGATTTTTCAAACGCGTAGCAAAATCATCACGTTCGATGATTTGTGCTAAAGTTGCCTGAGCGCACAGCTTAATAAAATCAGCCGGCGTTAAAATAGCTAACCATTCTGAATTAAATCTAATCGTAGTTTTAGCTGGATCTAAAATTTTAGAAACTTGCTCAAAATAAGTTTGGGTATTTTTAGTAATCTCTTCGACAGTTAAAACTGGCCTGGTCTTAGATTTACCAGTAGGATCACCGATCCGGGCCGTGAAATCGCCAATCAAGAAAATTACTTGATGTCCTAAGTCTTGAAACTGACGCATTTTAGCCAGTACTACCGCATGCCCCAAATGTAAATCTGGCGCCGATGGATCCATGCCTAATTTAATTTTTAAAATTTTATTAGAGGCTAATTTTTGCTTAAAATCTTCCAGTGGAATAATTTGACTAGTACCAACCATTAATTTAGCTAAAATTTCGTTATTAATTTCGCTCACCATAAATCCAATATTTTTAATTTTTTAATTTAATTTTTAACTATTTCGCAAATAAGCTTCTACGCCATAAATTAAAAATATTAGTAAATTTCGCAAATATGGCGCTAATAATAAAAACATCAAAACTGGAATCGCGTAAAACATAAAAATT
>CANKEI010000055.1 GCA_947481115.1 bacterium | reverse complement strand
TTTGGAAAGCTGGCAGAGCTGCCGTTAGTCACAACGTGTTTATAAAAAATATTGACAAGACAACGGATGCATTTGTAAGTTATTTAAACAACAATTTATTTAAGTATTCATTTCTTGGTTTAGTCCACGCTTAGAGGAATACCTCTATAAGTACTGTTGCACTTCATGAGACAACACGTAAAGCTAGCTCTGTAAAAACGCCAATCCCAGTCCCAACACAACATGCTAGAGCAGTAGCTACATCATTACCAGCAGATTCAGACTCAGACTAAGCTTTGAATTACTAGCTAGCTCAGCCATTCTCCGCCGCTTCTTGACAAGCTAAACAACGCACTGCATTCGGATAATATTTTAAGCGTTTTTCCGAAATCTCTAGTTCACAATCAATGCAAATACCATAGCTGCCATCTTTTACAGCGTCTAGAGCACGCAAGATCATGTTGTATTCTTCGCGCTCAGTATTTTGTAACGATTGACGTAGTGACTCCATGCTGGAAGACAAAGCTTGATCACCCAGATCCTGTACTTGACCGTCTGAAGTTTCTTCGGCTGCCAAAATTTTTAACATCTCTTCTAGCTCAGCTTGACGCTTCAATAAAACTTCACGAGCTTTTGCCAAGCGAACTTGGTCTTTTTTAGGATCTCTATCTGTACTCAAACTTGTTACCTTTTGGAATTAAAAAAAGATTGCAACAGCAATCTAGACTCTGTACTGCAAACACCTGACCGTACTACTACTGGGCAATTATATATCTCGAAAGAGTTATACTTGTCAAGGCTATAACCAAATAACTTAGAATTAGCACCAAATATTACCGCATCTAATCTACTTAGTAAAATTAAATTCATACACATGGCACAAGGTTCTAGTGTGACATAAAGACTATACCCATTGAGTCGCCAGTCACCCAATTTTTGCGTCGCCTGCTCAATTGCTAAAATTTCAGCATGCGCCAACTGACTGTTACGCGCTTCAGTTAAATTATGGGCTTGCGAAATAATATTATGATAACGATCAACTACCACAGCGCCTACGGGCACTTCTTGCTGCACTAAAGCTTGCTGCGCTTCGAGTAAAGCTATTTGCATAAATTGCTGATCTATTACTTGTGACACTTTAGAACTCTATTTCTGTTTTAAGATTGGCAAAATTACCAATATTTAATATGCTTAATACTCAATCATTTTAGCAGAAAAATAGCTTGCTGGTAGGAAGAACTTAATGTCGGACGAGAAAGATAAAAAAAGCCAAGAATATGGTGCTGGTGCCATCCGTGTGATGGAAGGTTTAGAGGCAGTTAGAAAACGCCCAGCCATGTATATCGGCTCTACTGGACCCCAAGGTTTACATCATTTAGTTTATGAAGTTGTGGATAACTCAGTTGACGAAGCTCTAGCCAATCACTGTCACAATATTCAGGTGATTTTGCATACTGACGGCTCCTGCTCTGTAGAAGATGATGGTCGCGGCATCCCAACTGACATACACCCTACTGAAGGTGTTTCAGCTACTGAAGTTGTCATGACTAAATTGCATGCTGGTGGTAAATTTGACAAAGATTCTTACAAATATTCCGGTGGTCTCCACGGCGTTGGTATTTCAGTAGTTAACGCACTTTCTAAAAATTTGACCGTGGAAGTTTATCGCAGTGGCAAAATTCACAGCCAAAGTTTCCAAATTGGGATTCCAACTGGCCGCCTAACTGTGATTGGCGAAACTAAAAAACGCGGCACTTACGTTAAATTTTCACCCGATGAAACTATTTTTACCGAGACTACCAAATTTAGTTTTGAAACTTTATCAGCTAGATTACGTGAATTGGCTTTCTTAAATAAAGGCCTTAAAATCTCGATCAAAGACGAATCTAGTGATAAACATAATGAATTCTTCTTTGAAGGCGGCATAGTTTCTTTTGTTGAAAATATTAACGCTAAAAAAATTCCCTTATTTAGCGAAATTATTTATTTTACCGAAACCGACGATACTTATGTCTTAGAAGTTGCCATACAATATAATGATGGCTACGGTGAACAACTGTTCTCTTTCGTAAATAATATTAATACCCACGAAGGTGGTACCCATGTGGCTGGTTTCAAGTCAGCCTTGACTAAAGCTTGCAACAAACGTGCGTTGACTTTAGGTGCTAAAGATGGTGGTAACTATTCTAGTGAAGATGTCCGCGAGGGCCTAGTCGCTGTAATTAATATGAAAGTACCAGAGCCGCAATTTGAAGGCCAAACTAAAAATAAGTTGGGCAATAACGATGTTAAAGGGATCGTAGATTCTTGGTGTTTTGCGTTCTTCAATACTTATTTTGAAGAAAATCCACAGATTGCGAAGAAAATTTTACAAAAAGCTGATATCGCGCGTCAAGCTCGTGAAGCAGCCCGTAAAGCTCGTGATCTAACCCGTCGCAAATCAGTTTTAGAATCGACAGTACTACCAGGCAAGCTGGCTGATTGTTCCAATGAAGACCCGACTAAAACTGAATTATTTATTGTAGAAGGTGATTCTGCGGGTGGTTCAGCTAAGCAAGCTCGTGATCGCGACACGCAAGCCATTTTGCCGTTACGTGGTAAAATCTTAAATGTGGAAAAGGCCCGTTTCGATAAAATTTTATCGAACGAAGAAATTCGCGCCATTATTACGGCTGTCGGCACAGGGATCGGCGAAGAAGATTTCTTAATCACTAAAGCGCGCTATCACAAAATTGTTTTAATGACCGATGCTGACGTCGACGGTTCACACATTCGTATTTTGTTATTAACTTTCTTTTTTAGATATATGCGGCCATTAATCGAATCTGGTTATTTATATATCGCTAAACCGCCACTCTATAAAGCTAAAATTGGCCGTACTGAACAGTATTTATTAGACGATACTGAGTTAAAAAACTTTATGTTTAACTGGGCGCACGAAAATATTATCTTAAATATTGGTGACCGCACAGTTGATACACAAGAGTGGACTAAATTGCTCAGCGATTTAAGTATTTATGAACAATATCTCGACAAATTATCGCAACACTTTAAGATTTCCAGCTCTAACTGTCACAGATTATTAGAGTTCTTAAAACAAGCTCAATGGCACCCAACTACTGTTGGCGAGTCTAATGCTACTGTCGACTATCAACAATTATTAGCTGTATTACAAGCTCATTTTGGCAAATATGTGATCTCGCTGAAGCAACCACGTGCTGGTTTAGCGGCACCTGTAAGTCCCAAGTCTAAGCGAGCTCAAGCGCAAGCAGCGAGTGAACTGGCTGCGCAGCTATTAGCAGACGATAATTTAGAAAATAATACCGAAAATAATTTCGATCATAATTCTAGTGATCTAGAAACTGAAGATAATTTTGATAATAATTCTGGCGATCTAGAAACTGATATTGCCGAACTAGAACATGAACTCGAAGCGCCTGCGACACTATCATCAGAAACACAGATGTTAGACACTGCTGGCGATGTTATTAGCAAACCTGTGACACCAGTCTTTGTATTTAAGCTCATGACCAAAAGCTGGGAAGTCAGCGCTAACTTCTTCCATCATGAAGAAACTGCTAGCACGCTTTTAAAATTAAGCCCGCTTGAGATTATCGAAAACTCAGCCGCGACATTAAGCGTTAAAGATCGTGATCGTTCACTGGCGATTAATAATATTTTAGATCTACGCAAAGGATTACCATATATTTCTAAGAGCTATATGAGTATCCAGCGCTATAAAGGTTTGGGAGAAATGAACCCTGATCAATTGTGGGAAACTGCGATGGATCCTAAGGCACGGCAGTTATTACAGGTAACTATCGAAGATGCGCTAGAAGCAGACGCTTGGTTTGCTACTTTAATGGGCGACGATATTCAGGGTCGTAAATTATTTATCGAATCAGAAGGTCGCTTCGCTAAAAATCTAGACGTCTAAATAAATCAAACAAGAGCCACTCTCACCCAGTGGCTCTTGTTTAACTGCACACAAAAATTACTCCTCGAAAGTCACGCACATGGTCAAATTTAGTTGTAATAAAATCTCCCGTGACAATACTTTAGATCGCATGGCAGCCGCTGAGATTATCACACACTATAAAATTTTAACTGGTACAGAGTTAAATCAAGCTCTAAAAAATAAACTCGTGGAAGAAGCCCAAGAAGTTGCAACTGCCGAAAATCGTACTGAGTTAATCTCAGAATTAGCTGACACGCTCGAAGCACTCGAAGCGCTTTGCAAAAGCCATAATATCTCGCAAGCTGAACTGCTCGAAGTAAAAAATAATACTAAAGCTCAACGTGGTAATTTTGATCGCGGTGTATTTATGGAGTATATCGAAATGGCTGAAGATAATCTTTGGGTCGCCCATTTTAGAAAGTCGCCGGAAAAGTATCCTGAATTTTAATCAAAAATATCTGACAACTCTTGCTTGATAGCCTGCGCTACGGCATATAGTGGATAAGAGTGTATTTTTTCAAATACACAGGACTCTCGCAAATTAAGCATGCACACCACCAAAGATTTGATCAAATCGCATAAAGCGCTGGGTTAATGACTGCGGATCATAGTGCTTAAGAGCTCTGATTGCGGCTTCTGGAGTATCTAGTTTTTGTTTTTTCATTTCTAATTGAACCATTGCATATGCAAGCAAAACTGCGGCAATGTGTTTTTCTTGGGTCTCGAGCTGTGTAGAAAAACATTCAGCAATACCCAAGTGTTGTTTTGACGTTCTAAAAAATTTCTCGATTGGCCATCGTTTTTTATAATCACGCACAA
>CANKEI010000054.1 GCA_947481115.1 bacterium | reverse complement strand
TATTTTATATTTTATTATTTAGCTTAAGCTGCAACTTTTTGCAATTCAACTAATTTAATTAGTGTTGCATATAGCTTGCTTATGCCTTCATGGCTAGCAATTCTACTTGCATCAACTTTAGTAATATCGCGATTACCAACAGCAGAACCACGTACGGCTTCTAATACTGCAAATAAAGATTCGATACCACCTAGTGAAAGCACTAGTCTACCTGCACCTTCAATGCCAGCATTGTGCTTAGCTTGAATTTCTGCTAAAGATTCAGCAGTAGGACCGCGACCAAACCATCTGCTAGCTGCAACTAATTCTGCATCATAAGCAGCTTGTTTAACAGTGTAATCAATTAATGCTGCTTCTAGCGCAACTGATTTTGCTACAGCTGTAGATTGCAAAGCTCTTAAGCTTTCAATTACAGCTGTTGGATTCACGTCTGACGCAAGATTAAAAACTTTAGCACTTTTCAAATAGATCCAAACTAATGCTGGAACCTTTGATTCAGCAAGATCATCCTCAAGTTGATCTATAATTTGTCCTAAAGCAGTTACGTTACCAGCTTTAAAACTGGCAACCAAAGCTATATAACCTGGACTTTTATCAGATTTATGACTTGTACCCATACCAGCATCAAAATGCCTACCGGCCTCTAATGCAATACCCTGTAAAATGAAGATTGCCACTAGCAATCTGAATAGATTCTTTATCATCGTATCCTCCACTTTAGATAAAGTTATAATAATTAAACTTATTACCACTTTACCATATCGCAGAAGACCGTTCAACAGCCCCCCCTAAAGGGGTAGTTCACAGGTTTAAAGTCAGTATCCAAGCCTCGACTACCTGATCAAAAATTACTTAACTCAGGGCAAATCTCGGATTAGATGCTTAATATTAGGCTATAATACGCTCTAAAACGTCTGTAAATTTCCAAACTGTTTCAATGTCTAGGTCTATATTAGGATTTATATTTTGAGCACGCGTAGCGCTACGGAGATCTTTGTAAGACTCACGATTTAAAAAATTAGTCAATTCATTTAAATTTAATGCTCTTTCAATAGCATACATAAGTCTACTTCCTAGGTCTCCACTAGGTGAAGCTACACCTGAATTGATGATTAAATTTAGAGTCGCAACAGCATGCGTTTCATACCTACCTATTAACCAAAAACTCACAATATTACGACCATCATTTAATTTAAATCGCGCATTATTAGGCGACCAACAATCATCATGATAATTAACATTAAATTCACCCAAAGTCCCTTCGGGTATACTATCTCTTACTCCGGCTATAGTTACACCACTAGGTTCAAATAAACCACCAAGAATATTAAGATTAGGCCTGGATATCCTAGTCCACTTACTTAATATTTCATGAAAAGCAATATTATTTATAGTCTCTGCAGGCAAGTCTCCACTTATAAATGGACCCCAAATATCTAGGTAAACTTCCAAATTGCTATCTGCAATATCACTAACCTGACCACTTACTTCATTGGTAACAATATGTTTAAATAACTCTGGCGTAAGCTTTATAATCGCGAGTGGTTTACGCACCTTATATCCTGCCGGATCATAGAAACCTATAATTGGTGAACGTGGCGCTATTCCCGCGTAACCTAATTGCAAATCTGCCTCACCTGGCACTAAAGATAAATAAAAACTTGTTGGACCAGCAGTTTTAAAAATATTCGCTATACTTAACAGACCTTTAGATTTTGCAGGACCGCTACTACCCCCACCCGTATCACCGCCTCCATCATCCAATGATGCAAGTGATGCAAGTAAAACAGCTAAATATAATTCTATTTCATTAATTTTAGCTACTTTGTCTGTTAAACTTACTGGTAGTAAGCCCACCAATTCTTTAACCAAATAATTTATTACTAACATATTATTTATTTTATCAACTGCAAACATTGAATTTAATAGAGCTATATTCGTAGCTTTTTCTATTGCAGGAGTACTGCCCAATTTAAGCTTGGCTACGATTGGTGCATAATCTATTTGTTTATGTGCCATTAGCGATAAATTAATTACCAGTGAACATAAAGCCCATAATTTCAAATTAATTCTAAACATTTAAATTTCCTCCAATTCCCAATAATACTTTTTACCATCTTGTTAATTCAAGCTTAATTATATAAACATACTTAAAGCTTAAATAATTAATAACTATAAAACTTATATTTAACTTAATAAACTTAAAGTAAGAATTGCAATAGTTTATATTTTTTAACCATAAAAATTCATAAGTTTGCCAATTAAACTGGCATATGTTATTTTTTGAATATCAGTTATTTGTTTCACCATCTAAAAAGCATAATTAAGCTCTACAATCTATTAATTATGTCGAAAATTACCAAAAAGCATGTCAAAAGAATTTATTAGCCCGGCCCAGTTTGCGCGGGTAGATGAAGTTTACCAGGATGCTGGAGAGCTAACTCCGGCCCAAATCGCAGAGTTAAATGAGCTCTACGAAGGCGTTTCTGCCAAATTAAGAGTGGGCGAATTAGTCCAAGGTACTATTTTAGCGATCAATTCTGACTATATCTTAGTTGATATTAGCTATAAATCAGACGGCATGATCCCACGTTATGAGTTCACGGAATACGAAGCTAGAGAATTAGTTCCTGGTGCTAGCATCGATGTCATTCTAGATGAATTAGAAAATAACGATGGCGCGATCACCCTCTCTTATGAAAAAGCGAAAACCTTAAAAGCTTGGGATGCGATTACCAAATTATTCGACGAAAACAAACCAGTCGAAGGTGTCGTTACTAGAACTGTTAAGGGTGGCTTAAGCGTGGATATCGGCGTACCGGCTTTCTTGCCTGGTTCACAAGTTGATACCCAACGCGTAGCTAACTTTGAAGACTTTATTGGTAAGAAGATCATTGCTAACGTGATTAAAATTAATAAAAAACGTGGCAACGTGATTATTTCGCGCCGTAAATATCTATCTGAACGCCAAGCTGAAATGCACCAAGAAATTATGGGCAAATTGCATGTCGGCCAAGTGGTTCAAGGGATCGCCAAGAATATCGCTAAATATGGCGTATTCGTAGATATTGGTGGTGTTGATGGCCTATTGCATATCACTGATATGACCTGGGGCAGAATTTCTCATCCAAGTAAATTAGTTAAGATCGGCGATAAGATCACTGTACAAGTGTTATCAATCGACCGTGAAAATAACAAAATTTCATTGGGCATGAAACAACTAGCGCAAAATCCATGGCAAGTATTAACTGAAACTATTCAGTTGAGCAGTCATGTGAAGGGTCGCGTTTCTAGCATTACAGACTATGGTCTTTTTGTGGAAATTATCGACGGCGTAGAAGGCTTAGTGCATATTTCGGAAATTTCCTGGACCGAACGTATCTCTGATTTAAATACACGTTTTGCCGTTGATCAAGAGATCGAAGCTGTCGTAGTATCACTAGACAAAGATAACCGCCGCATGTCACTCAGCATTAGACAGTTGACTGACAATCCATGGAAATCGATCAGCACGAAATTCCAAGTTGGCCAAGTAATTAAAGGCCAAATTAGCAATATCACTGATTTCGGGATCTTTATTCAGTTGATTCCAGGCGTAGACGGTTTAGCACATATTTCTGATCTATCATGGACCAGACATATCGAACATCCAAGAGATTTGTACCAAATCGGCCAAGAAGTCGAAGCGGCAATCTTATCGATTGATGAAAATGCTAAAAAAGTCTCGTTGGGTATCAAGCAGTTGTCACAAGATCCTTGGGGCACTATTGAAACTGAATATCCAGTTAATAGCATTGTCGAAGGTGAAGTTTCGAAGATCACCAATTTTGGGATTTTCGTAAAATTACCAAATCGCATTGAAGGATTTGTCCACATTTCAGAGTTCGAAAAAGAACATAAGAAACCTGAAGAGCTGGTAAAAGTTGGCGATAAACGTCAATTCAGAATTGCGTCAATCAATAAAGATGAACGCAAAATCTCGATGAGTTTAGATCTAGAAGGCACTTCTAGCCATACCAGTATGCGTAGTAAACCAGCTGCCGGTACTGCTAATCGTCCTGCTAAACCAGCTACTGCTAGTGCACCTAAAGATAGAGAGCACAAGCAAGAGTATAAACCAGAACATAAAGCTGAGTATAAAGAGCACAGTAAAGAACAGTTGAAGAAGATCTCAACTCCGAAGATTGCTACCAAGAGTTCGTTACAACTAGCCCTGGAAAAGCATGCTGAAGAGCGGGATAAAGATACAACTAAAGAAATTACTAAAGAGTAATTTACTTTAAAATTTAATACAGTTGGGTGAAACTAAAATTTTGCCCAACTGTGTATTTGTCCGCAACACCCCTCGACTTCGCCCTAAGGGCTACACTCGGGGCGAGCGGGTAAAAATATCTATCTCGAGTACAATAATTAACACATATTTATGATAAATAATTCAATTTTTCAGAAAGAACAAAATTATGATCGAAAAAACATTAGCGATTATTAAACCAGATGCAGTTGCTAACCAACTAACTGGCTCAGTAATTAGCATGATTGAAAAAAATGGCTTCAATATCGAAGTGATGGTTAAAGCCAACTTGCCAGAAGAAATGTACGAAGAATTCTATGCTGAACATCAAGGCAAGCCGTTCTTTAAAAACATAATCGACATCATGGCTTCTGGTCCTGTAGTAATCATGATCTTAGATAAGGAAAATGCAGTAGCTGATTTCCGTAAATTAATGGGCGCTACTAATCCAGCTGATGCTGTTGAAGGCACCATTAGAAAATTATACGGCAAATCAATCGACCATAACGTAATTCATGGTTCTGATTCAGTTGCTTCAGCCGAAAGAGAAATCGAAATTCTTTTTGGCGGGATCAGCGAAGAAGAATTAGAATGTGATTTCGAAGAAGAAGATGAAGCTGAATAGTTTTACTGATTAGTTTATACCCGCAACATCCCTCGACTTCACCCTAAGGGTTTCACTCGGGACGAGCGGTACAAAAAGTTCTTTCTTTCGCTCCAGGCTATGCCAGAGGCTATGCCAGAGGCTATGCCAGAGGCTATGCCAGAGGCTATGCCAGAGGCTATGCCAGAGGCTATGCCAGAGGCT
>CANKEI010000053.1 GCA_947481115.1 bacterium | reverse complement strand
GCGTAAATTTTTATATTTTAGCTTAACGAGTTTAATTTTTGGCGCCTATTTATATTTCTTAAAACCAACTTTTTTTAAAAACATTTTGCTGCTAAATAGTACCCATGCTAATACCATTGGCAATATCGTAACTAGCCGTGGGGCAGACGAAATCACACCATATCTATATTTAATTTCAGAATTTCGCGTAATTTTGCACTATCTATATATTTTTATTTGGCCTTTTAACCTCAGCTTTGAATATGATTGGAAGATTGTGCCCAGTTTTTTTGATTTAGCTAGTTTTGGACCATTTTTAATTTTGCTAATAATCACCAGTTATATGATCTGGCGTTTACGTAAAAATCGCACTGACTTAATAGTTTTTGGTTGGCTTTGGTTTTTAGTGGCCATTTTGCCACGTAGCTCAATTGTTCCGTCACCAGAGCTAATTAATGATTATAAAACTTATCTCGCTGCGTTGGGGATCTTATTAATTATAGCTTTAGGTTTAACAAAATTATTAACTTGGGCAATTAGCAAATTTAAAATAAAAGCATCTACTAAAGAAACCATAACTAATCAAAATATTAGCTATTTGACTGCAATTTTAATTTTCACGCTAATTTTAGGTACTTTAACTTATCAGCGTAATTTAGTTTCTGAAAACGCCGTAAGCTATTGGGCTGATATTATTCAGAAAGCTCCAAAGAAAGCTCGGGCGCATAATAACTATGGCATAGCACTTACTAAAGCGCATAACTACCCAGCTGCTATCATAGAGTTTAAGCATGCCATTCAAATTGAAGGCCTGCCAGCTACTATAGCCCAATTTTATTGGGACCCCTACAATAATTTGGCTAATTTATATGCCTTAACTGGGCGTGTACCAGAAGCTGTAGAACTATTGGAACATGGACTAAAATACAATAACACTGTGGCTGAGCCGTATAATAATCTAGGCATGTTTTATATTAATTTACATAAATTTGATCAAGCGGAACTTAATCTAAGACGATCACTAGCAATTAAACCATATCATGGCAAAGCACTGTTTAATTTAGCTAAGGTATATGTATTACGCGAACAATTTTCAGAAGCGCTAACATTTTTGCAACAAGCTTGCTTCGATTCGGATTTAGATACTGAACCACAAGCTCGAATTGGCGCCTTAGAACTTTATGCCAGTGTAGCATTACATATTCGCAACACTACTAATCTCAAACAAGTGTTTGAAACTTTATTGCAATATAAGCCTAATGATCAACAAGTTTTATTTAATTTAGCTGGCGCTTATACTGATCAAAAAGAATATTCTAGGGCTATCAAAATTTACCAAAGGTTAATTAAGCTAGCCCCTAACAATCAACGCTATGCCGCTAATCTAAGTGAGCTTTATCGCTTAAACAAGCAGCTATAATTTATCAACTAAAATATTCTTTGGACTATATAGCCCATAACGGCATAGTCAACTTTAACATTAAGAATACTGTCGATAATTTTATAACCTAACGTATTTAACAATTTTAACTCTGCATGACAAGTTGCCGGAATATACAGTTTAAATTTGGTCACAGATCGTTTTTCGGCATGTTGCTCAATTTGTTTAATCACAGCTGAAATAAGCTGATCTTTTTGTGTAAAATCATTCATCATCAACCAGTTAAGATCAATCATCGCCGTATGCGATTCGATTAAACTATATTTGATTAAAACATTTAACAAATCTAACTTTTGCGTAACAGTAAGTCCTGAATTGCCTGATTCTATTTCGCTTGGATCTAATTTAAATTTGAATTGCATCACGCTTGTAGTTGGAGCTTTAAGCAAACCAACTCCATAAAGCATCCCAAAGTGTTGATAAAAATATCTTTCACAGCAAACATCAGCGCGTGGCATAAGAAGCGTATCAACTAAATTTAATTTCCATTGACTTGTACGTGCTAAACTTGGCAAATCTTTTAGATTGCCAAAATAATCTAGCGCACTACTGGCAGACTTTAAACGTGCCTTTGCTAATGCTTCTGCTTTTTTATTTTCAGCATCTAACCTACGTTGCTCTTCTAAAATAGCGTTTTTCTGCAACGCTTGAATTTTAGTTAAGTTTAAGGCAGGTGCCATTTTTATTTTGTCCGCCCCTATAATCATCCAGCGTTTAATTGTTGTAGTTGTCATTTGAACATCTGGCTCTAACGCATTGGGCACTAGCGCTAAATCTTTAGGCATAAGTTCGTGAGCATAAGATTTTTTATAATAATAGGCTGACGAGAAACATCTATACAAAACTTGAATAATAGCCTGCGCATCACCTAATTTACCATTCACCGGGTCAAGGATTCCCATCGCCAAATCGCGCGCACAATGTACTGTCTCTTCACTTTCAACAGCTTTTTTAGATACCTTAAGACAATGTTTAGTCACACCGATAACTGCATGTCGAGCTTCACAAATTGCTATACTATGCAAATTTAGAGCATTGACACAAATTAAAGTAAATAAACTAATTAATAGCTTGTTTTTGAAATTAAATTGAAATAGTGACATATTTTGACCTCCATCATAGTAATCACGCTATAAACTGTAATATCATCATTGCTTCAATATTGACTCTCTGGCTGCATCAAATACTATCACCTATAATTACCCCTGATTATAACTGAAATAGACTATAGCGCAAAAGCCCCCTTATTCAAATATCTTGACCCTAAATACCCCCATCACCTATATCTACTCTAAGCTATCTCCGAGCTATCAGGAAAATTAAATTTAGAGGACCCTATGCCAGCAGCTAAAAATAAATTTTATATAGCTTTAAGCTATAAATTACAGTTATGTGCCACGATCATAACCCTGGGACATGTAACTAATTTAGGAGCTAATTTTAATAGTTTATCCAATACTAGCCTTACTAACCCTGCTAACCCGGAGTGGGCCGTATTACTATATGCTGACCCGACGACCGATATTTTAGGGGCCGTATTAAAAAATATTCACGATTTTTTACCAGCTGGCTCTAATCAAAATGCGCAAATATTTGTGCAATTACGGGCCTATTTAGATGAATCTACCGGCTCTGATAACAGGTATACCTGCTGGCGTTATAAAATCGAGCAAAATAATTTAGTTCTAGTCGATCAAATTATACTTACTGGTGACTATACTCAAGACCTAACCAATGCAGCTAAATGGGCCTTTGAGCAGACCAACGCTAAGCATCATGCTTTAATTTTAAGTGGCCACGGCTTTGGACCATTAGAGCCTACTTGGAATGAACGGCAGCACGAATGGGAACTAGAATATGATGAATCAATGCTAACTGGCTGCCCAATGCGTCCTGACAGTGAAAAATTAAAGAAAATACGAACTTTTCTTAGCAGAGCTCTATTAGTTAACAATTTAGAATTAAAATACCTAGACAATCAAAATTTAATTTCAGCTGTCAGCAATATTGCATGGGATTTACAAAAGCCCCTCGATATTTTATTACTTGATCTATGCATGGGAGCAGCGATAGAACATGCCTATGAAATTGCACCCTATGTAGACTATCTAGTGGGCTGTCAAAATTGCGAACTAGTCGATGGCCTAGATTGTCGCAGATTGGCCCAACATCTCACTGCCAGTAAACTTACGCCACTAGAGTTAATCCAAAATATTACACAAGATTATCAAGCTTATTATCAACAAGTTTCAGTTCAAGACACCTACACTCTAGCAGCTATAGATTGCCGTAAAACATTAGAATTAACGCAAAAATTAAAGCTATTAATCAGTAAGTTAAATTTAGTTTTAGAAACTGACCATAAAAATAATTTACTAAAAGATTCGCTTAGGAATTTGCGCAGGGATACGATAAATTTCTGCTTAGTGCCGATGTATACAGATTTATATAGTATTTTAGACCAATTAACCAAACTGCTGAGCAAAAATAACCTGTTAGATTTGGCCGAGTTAAGCCTGCAAGCTAAACAATTAGTGCTCGAGAGCGTGATCTCAAATGTCACTGGCAGCCAAATGACAGCTGCCCATGGCTTAAGCATCTATTTCCCTTATGCGCATATTGATAGCAGCTATTACCAAATCCCCTTTGCTAAAACATCTAACTGGCTAGAATTTTTAGAACTATTAACTGATGCTCAATTCGTGAGCAACCTAGAAGATGAAAATTTAAGTGAATTGGGCTTAGAGTAACTAATCATCACTAAAATTAAAGTTAAATTTATAATTTTATAGGAGAAAACATGTATAAAATAATTAAGCTAATTTCAATATTAATTATTAATAATTTTATAATTACCAATCTAGTAAGCTGCGAAAAAGATCGCCCTAGTAGTCCTGCCCATATAACAGGAACTAGATTTGCGACACCAGTACTAGTCGAAGCACCCAGCATAGCAAGCTTAATCACTGAAATTATTGAGCTACGGATTGCGCTAAATGTCGAAAGACGTCAACGAGAAGAACTTCAGGGTGTTTTGTCTAATGAAATGCATAAGCAAGAACGCTTAAAGGCCACCATCCACCAGCAGCAAGCCTTACAGGCCCGTAAATATACTGCTGACATTAGCCAGTTGCAAGATAGAGTACGGGCACTAGAAAAAAGATAATTAATTCTACCATAAATTTAACTGCTTATAGCTGTTGTATAAACCATCTGCTCTGATAAACTGAACTAATCATTAAGATATTATTTATAATCTACCTGCGATTAGTTATTATTACACTTACAATAAGTTATTTATAGGTTAAATATAGGAACTGCAAATCATGAAGAATTCAAGCATTATACAATTTTTACTAAGCACAGTATTAGTTTTGCATAGCGCTAATAGTTTTGGTGCCCATGCTGATGGCGAATGGACCAAGGTTACAAGAAAGCCTAAGGTTTTAACTAAGGCCCAAAAAGCTCGTGCAAAACAAGCCAAACTAGCCGTAATCACTCCAGCTACTGATGAAGAATTAGGCAAGCTTGCTACGCAATTTAGTAGAGACATTGCAGCTCTAGAAAAAAATCTCTGCACTCTAGAAATAGAGCTTAACCCTTCAGACAGAGCTAAAGAAATTCTTAGACTACAGGCGCTTCATCGAAAAATCAGTGCTACAGACACAATTCGCGAATCCAAATATGCGCCCTTACGAGAACAATTAGAAAGCG
>CANKEI010000052.1 GCA_947481115.1 bacterium | reverse complement strand
TTTTTTATTTGGAAAAATCGCTAATAATTTTTTCAATGCACCCAATATTTCTTCTTGATTTTGCCAGCTAACTTCATAAACATAGCACTTGAAAGTTTTTTGACATAATGCGCCAAAATAACTTTGATATTCAGCGCTTTGCTTGACCTAGACAATAGTTCTTTCGCCTACTCTTAACCATGCTTTTCGCGTTATGGCTTCTAGCACCATTCTGGTTTCATCAGCTACAAAAACTTCCCACTCAGGATCTTTTAGATATGGCTTAATCTCCTGCCTAATTTCAACTATTCTTTTATCGATAGCGACTTTATCCCGTCTGATGGAAAATGTATCTGGATATTTGAAATTTAACTCACTAAATCTAAGCAGAAAATGATATGATTGCTTTGATTCAAAAACAACACCAAATCGAGCTTCTACATAGTTTTTTAATTGTGGAACATCCCAAAATTTATTTGGCAATCCATAGTCCGAAGGAGGGCTCTTTAGCGCCTCTTTTATTTCAGTTTTTTGCGCTCGAGTAAGCTTATTAGCATTCTCATTGTCTACATGCCCGCAAAAAATGCTGGCTAGCCTCCGTTTGTTAAAATCCTCGATCCAGCGCCTAATTGTGCGAGTTTCCCTAAGCACAAATTGACTAATTTGATCTAATTCTAGGCCGCCAATATGCATCATAACAGCTTGTGCTTTATATCGAATTAATGGAACGGGAGATGTCCTAAAATATTCTTTTAGGAATATTAATTCATCGTTGGTTAGTTCAAAGTTAGTTTGCTTCATGAGAACTAAGTGTCCCCATTTTAATTACTTTGTCAATTTGGCCATTTTGTTTTAACAACGCTATACGTGTACATTTAATTATTACTAGCGAGTTAGCAGGGGCTCTAAGCTATCTGCAAGATCAGCAATTATCTTATACAGCACAAGCTAATAATTTAACTATCGAACTAGATGAACATGCGATTGCGCAGTTTTTAATTAATTTGGGTGAACATAAAATTATTTATTCGCATATTTCGATTGATAAGCCAACGCTCGAAGATTATTTTTTAAATATCATGAAACAGAATAATCAGAAGGGGCCACAATGATTTCTTTTGCGCCGATTTGGGCGGTTGTATTGCGACATACACGCATGTGGCGCCGGGATCCTAATTACTTGTTGGGCGGCTTCTATTGGCCCCTGCTTGATATTTTAACTTGGGGTTTTTTGGGAGCCTGGATCCAGAAACTACAGGGTTCGCTGCAGTTTCAAAATTACGAAATTATTGCATTGTTGGGAGTGCTTCTATGGCAAATAGTAGGTCGTGGGTCTAACTTAATTATAGTGTCTTTTAGTGAAGAAATTTGGTCACATAACTTGGTGAATTTATTTTCTTTACCGCTGCGCACAATCGAATGGGTATGTGGTTCAATATTGTTCTTTGTAATCATGATTTCGATGGTGTCTATTTTTTGTTTACTCACGATCTATTTCTTGTACAATATTTCATTTTGGTATTTGCTATCAACATTTCTGATTTTTGCGCCACCGTTATTGTTTTTCACAATTTCATTAGGGTTTATCTGTCTGCAAATTATCACGTTTTTGGGTAAACGTGGGATAGAGTTAGGTTTTGTAATTGGCTGGGCGCTATTACCATTTAGTGGTGCTTGTTACCCAATTGATGTTCTGCCGCATTGGGGTCAAATGATTAGCAAATTTGTGCCTATGAGTTATGTGTTTCAGGGGATGCGTAATTATTTAGTGCATCAGCAAGATCCAACAGCTGATTTGATCAAGGGTTACGTACTGGGTATTTTATACGCTGCTTGTGCCATTGTGTTGTTTGCTGTGTGCTTTAAGCGTAGTAAACAAAATGGGCTGGCGCAATTGATAGATTAAAAGTTGAAGATGTCTCAGAATAGCCAATGCAATTGCTAGTATTGGTCCATAGCTAGGTATAATTACTGTGGACAGGATTTATTTAACATATTTATCAAAAAAAGTTTGTATATAGTGCTGAACTTGATTACGTATTTTATCGGCTTGTTTTTTTTGTAAACCAAATGGCCATTTTATTAAAATATCATCAGAAAATGAATTATGATCTGCATCTGGGATTATTATTAGGCTAGCCAGTGAGTTGGTTTGCATATTTTTCAAAAATAGATTCCAACCAACAGATCCTCCAGTAAATGGCTGGTTTAGATCAAAATTACCACTAACTATGGTCATGAATGGTTTATTAAAAGATGCAGTTGTATTAGCTGATATTGTCCAACCATCTAAATCAATTCCAGCTTTTATGCATGGTTCCAATTTAACTAAATCAATTACTACGGCACCGCCATGTGAATGGCCAAGTGCGCCTAGTCTGGTTAAATCTAATTTATGGTTAAACATCGAGTCAACATCACTGTTTAATGTTTGTATTTTATCTATCATAAATTGTAGGTCTTGTAGCCAAATCTTATGTGCAATGGCACGATATGGATAGATACGCGTACGATCGATTTTTTTTATCATATCGCGCAATTCAGGGTCAAGTTCGACAACATAGTCATCTGAAAACACTGTAACTTCTGTATCATAGGTATGATAAACAGATACCACTACATATCCATGACTAGCAAGTTCTTCTAAATATACATTATAGAATGCTGCACCACCAATTCCGTGCGAGAAAATAACTACTGGAAATGATGACCCGGCTGCTATTTGAGCATTAGGATTAGCATAACTTTGTATGTTTGCAATTAGAATTTTTAAAATCCATGCAGGTATTTTAGTATATTTTGCATGATAATTTATCGTTGCTTTAATTCGTTGCGCTTGATAAGGGAAGGTTTGTGGAGATAATTTTTTTTCCGTTGGGTAATAAATATCAGCTACTAAAGCTCGTGGTTTAGTAGCTAAGGTATGAATTTCATTGCGATTTGCATCGATAAAATTTTTAGTAATAATGCCGACGCCATAGGGACCAGTAGGCTGTGGGAATGATCTATAAATTGGTGAAAAGTACCAAAGTCCGCCTATAGTTAAAGTTAACGTAATGCCTAATGTGATGAAAAATATTACTACAATTTTTTGCGCATTTTTATTCATGTATAATCTTTTACTATAATTTGCAACTTGAGTAAAGCAAAATGGGCTGGCGCAATTGATAGATTAGTTAGGGGTTTGAAACCTGGATTCTCCATTAATTTTCACTTATTTATAGCCAGTTTTATCACTTAAAATCGATTGCATTAGTTATCACTAGCAATATAATTATTGCTGTTTATTTAATTTATACCAACAGGAGTTTTTATGTGTGCTTCTAAAGTTATGCAAATTTCTAAAATTTTACCGGCATTGTTATTGTCAGCTATTGTGACGCAAACAGCAAATTGCATGGATACAAGCTTAGATAAAGCTAGCGCTGCCAAATCTATTACTGAAGTCAAAGCTGATTTAGCTCGTGAAGTTGGTCGCTTAGATATTGAAATTGCTGGTATAAAAACTAAGCAAGCTGATAATGCTGCTAGTACATTACGTTTTGCGGAAACCATGGTTAGAGTGCGAGATAGAGTTGGTGCTGTAGAAGCTGAAATTGCGGCAGCGAAAGTTGCACTTGCAGCTGGGCTAGCTGAATCAAAAGCTAATCATGCTCTGCTTGAGAAACGTATGGCAGCTATCGAAGCATATCGTACACAACAAGCTACTGGTGAAGCTAAGTTTAGTTCTACGTTACTAAAAGCAAGAACTACTACTGATGCAATTGTAGAGCTTGCTAGAGGCGTGACATCAATGTCTGATGATGTCGAAAGTCATCGTGAGTTACATGAAACTTCTATGCGCGAATTAGGCCAAAGAATTATTGCTTTAGAGAAGCATGTTGGCATGGCGCCAAAATCAAGACCAGCTGTAGCTGCATCGGAAGCTGTGATTTGGGATGGCAGAGGTTATGGTCCTAACTCTAGATAATAACTACTGATATGAAAGCTAAATAATGCATAATCGAATTTTTAATCAGCTCCTGTCGCTTTATGTGATGGGAGCCTTTTCTTATCTAAATATTAGCGCAATTGAGCCGCCTAAAGATTTACGAGCACAAGCTTATAGATCACTAAGCTTGTGCCAATTTTTACTAGCTGGTAAAGCTTTAATTTCAAGCTGGTTACTAGATTTGCGTAAAACATAAGCTTGTGAATTATTAATACTAATCACGCGATATTGGTCATCGATAAATATAATGGCACAGTTGTCGTCGATAGCTATACCAGTATCTCTGCGTTTAGACATCATAGCCTGAAAGCTATCAGCACGTTTAACGCCTAAAGTGTCACTATCGTAATGCGGGCAATGTGTGCCGGGAATTAAACCTAGACCAGTCACACGAATATATTGCCAATCATCTGGATGATAAAAACTTAGCGAGTCGCTGTGTCCACCTGCAAACCAGCAGATTGAGCCGGCACTTACACCACACATTACTGTGCCTGCTTGATATGCTTGAATGAGCAATTTATCGACACCAAGTTTACGCCACCGACGCATCATTTTTAGGGTATTACCACCACCTACATAGATAATATCAGCGGCTTTGATTTGTGCTGTAATAGCAACTAAATCTAGATTTGCTTGGAGTAATAAAAGTGTGTCTGTTTCGCAGCCAAGCTCTTGATAATATTTGCACATGATATCGATATATACTGGGCTATCAGAACTGGCCGTGGGCACAAATAAAAATTTGGGTTTAGTTTTGCCGGTTAATTTAATAATTTCTAAATCGATTGGCAATGTACTTTTTTTACGTAGATCGCCACCGCCGATAGCTACAATTTTTCCCATTATTAATTCCTATTAAGATCTAATATCTGATACTCGTGCGTCAGCTCAAAATCTCCAGCAGTTTTACTAAAATTTAAACCAAGCAAGATAATGGGTTTATTTTGATCTACAAATGGCTCGTAATAACGTTTGTCTGTAATTTGTTTTAAGGCAATTTGTGCTGACTCGTTAAACTTAATTTCAACGATATAGATTACTTTTGGTAAGTCCATGATGACGTCTACGCGACCATGACTAGTATTATATTCAGATTGGGTTTTAATATTAGCCGTAGTGCAGATCATTTGGAATAAGCTGTGATAAAAACTTTCTAGTTTTACATG
>CANKEI010000051.1 GCA_947481115.1 bacterium | reverse complement strand
GAACTGATCTAAGCTTAAACCAATAGTACGTTTGAAAATTTGTGGTTTTGTGATAAGTTTTTTAAGAAGCTTCATTAGCCGGATTTCTTTTAATTTTGTTGTTGATAGTTGTCCGGCTTCTTCTATTAAAAAAAATCAATTTTGTACAGCTTTGGTTATATTTTCTTATTACGCATAAGGTCTATTGTAGAAATTAAATTTAATCAATCAGCACAGATTGCTTTAGAACAGATTAAAACTAAGCGTTATTATGAACCATTTATCGATCAAAACAAGCCCATTATTTTAATGGGTCTAAATTTTAGCAAAACTGCTAGCAAATTTGAATTAACTCATGAATATCAAGATTTAGATTTAAAAAAAAATAATTAAAAATATAGCTCGAAAGTTTAGTATGAAGCGCAGTATAAAATTATTAAGTTTAATGTTATTAGTTTTTAGTTTTAATTTTAAGCTATTAACTAAAGAGATTTTTAGTACTATCCCCAAAGATCTATACCAAGATTCCCAAATGAACCCCGTCCAAAATAAGATACCTGCAGCTACACAGACTATACCCTCAACACCCCCCCCTCGACTGACGCTCGGGGTGAGCGGGGTTCGGGACGAGAGGGACAAAATCACGATACAAACCGAGCTACACAAGATCCAATGGTCGATTTTAATACCCACGCTCGAAAGTCGTCGAGCTAGTTTTGAGATAGTTTTCCAACAACTACAAGCTCAAATTAAAGCTGCTAACCTACAAGACCAAATCGAGATCGTAGTTTATCGTGATGATCGAGAAATACCGGTGGGCGCTAAACGCAATATGCTACTAGATTTAGCCCGCGGTGAGTATGTCAGCTCTGTAGACGACGACGATCTAGTTTCAGAAAACTATATTACTAAAATTTATAATAATATATTACAAAACCCTGACTGTGCTCCGGACTGTATTAGTTTAGAAGGGATTATGACTTTCTGTGATGGCCAACCGACTAAATTTATTCACGCTAAAAAATATCTGAAATATAGCTCAAGCCCCAACTTATTATTACGGCCACCCACTCACTTAGATGTGATTAAAACTAGTATCGCCAAACAGTTTAGATTTTCTGATACTAAAAACTGGCAAGAAGATCAGGAATGGGCTTTAAAGATTAGCGCTGCTGGTGCCATTAAGACTGAAATACATATTGACTCAGAACCATTATATTTTTATAAATTTGACCCGTATAAGTCTGAAACTTTTAATCAACATGATTTTGTCGCTGCTAACCAAGCCCGTACAATTCAAAAAATTAAAAAGCCCAACACCGAAAACTTGCTAGCTTCACAAAACTTTACTCCCGTTATTAAGCCCAAAATATGCTTTAAACTACCAACTCGTGAACGGGCGCATAAAATTTTTAATTTACTAGATTTATATTACAGTAAGCTCTCGCAACAGTTACCCTACGAATTTGTGCTAAGTTGTGACACAGACGACCTATCTATGAACAATCCAGCTGTATTAACTAAATTAAAAAATTATCCCAATCTCACGATTCATTTCGGACCCAGAGTTAGCAAAATCGAAGCATGCAATCGTGACCTAGCATCACACTTAGATTTCGATATTTTAATTTTAATTAGTGATGACATGACGCCGGTAGTCCAAGATTATGATCTTAAAATCGCACAATTATTATTAGCTAAATTTCCAGATCTAGATGGTACTTTAAATCTTTTTGATGGCCATACTGGGCCAGAGCTAAATACACTGCCAATTATGGGCAATAAATATTATCAAAGATTTAATTATATTTATTATCCAGGGTATAAATCAATTTGTTGTGATCTAGAATTTACGTTAGCTTCACGTTTATTACAGCGCGAAGCTTACAGTGACCAACTAATTATTAGACACGATTTTGCCGGTTATGACTCTAGCACTAGCAATAATCCCGGCCTTAAAGATGCCCTCTACTGCCATAACGAATCTAAAGCTTATTACGAGCATGATAAAAATGTTTTGTGGACCCGTAAATCCCAAAATTTTGGCCTAACTAGCGCTGAGATTAAACAAGTAGAGCTACCTACTTCACTTGATCTGTTTGGTCAGATACCTAAACAAGTCACTTGGTCGATTTTAATTCCTACGATCAAGTGTCGCTCTGAGAAATTTACTAAATTATATTTAGAGTTATTAAGACAAGTCCAAAGTAATCAGTTGCACGCCAAAGTCGAAGTACTATTTTATCTAGACGATCAAGCACATAAAGTGGGCACTAAGCGCAATAGTTTACTAGCTGCTAGCCGGGGTCAATATATTAGTTACATTGACGACGATGATGATGTTAGCCCAAATTATGTGAAGCTAATTTACGACACACTAGTTAAAAATCCTAACTGCGACTGCGTTAGTTTAGCCGGCATGATTAGAACTCAAGGTCAACCAGAGCAAGATTTTGTGCACTCACTAAAATATAAGCAAGCTTCTGGTATCAAACTTAATGGTCGACGCATGATTTATAGCCCAGTTTATCATCTAAATCCCATTAAACGCTCAATTGCTAGTCAGTTTAAATTTCCCGAATATAATTTTAACGAAGATACCGTTTGGGCCAACGCTCTAAATAATTCTGGTTTATTAAAACAAGAAGCTATAATTGACCAAGCACTATATTTTTATAATTATAATCCAGAACAATCGATGGCAGTACCCGAAGCTGTGAAGAAAAATCGTAATATTTATTGGAATGCACAGGGTATGTTAATTATTAAGGGGTGACGAGTTCGATACACCATGTCTTTGCCTAGGGGAAACTTTGTACCCGCAACATCCCTCGATAAACTTCGGGACGAGCGGTAAATAGATTGTTTTTACTAACAAAAAAGAGTTATAAATAAATTTTTTAAAATTAAAATAGCTTACTCTCGCTCGTCCCGAAGTTTATCGAGGGATGTTGCGAGTAAAATGTCTCAGGAGTAATACGTGAAGCTTAAATATTTAATAATTTTATTGCTTATATTAACACCAAATATTTTTAGTACAGAAAATAACCCTGAACTAGCTGTCCAAATTACACCAGTTTTCGAGCTTCATTCGTCACTAGAAAATCACCCTGATTTTCCTAGTTTCAGCATAACTAACCGAATAATTAACCATGCGACTAGTAATACTCCACTTAATATTAAATGGTCGATTTTAATTCCTACAATTGTCGAACGAGCATCAGTTTTTGAAAAATTATATACTGAACTAACGAGACAAATAATTAGTCTAAATTTAACTGATCAGATCGAAATACTCTACTTTCGGGATAAAAGGGCCGAAAATTTAGTAGGCTTTAAGCGCAATCTATTATTAGCCCAAAGCTTAGGTGAATATACTTGTTTTATCGATGACGATGACCTGGTACACGAAAACTATATTCAAATGATTTATGCGAAATTATTAGAAAACCCAGACTGTGTCAGCTTAACTGGGATTATTACTTTTGATGGCAAAGAACCCCGAAAATTTATTCATTCGCTTAAAAACACTCGCTGGTTTAATGGACGCGATGGCTGCTATCATCGGCCACCAAATCACTTAAACCCAATCAAACGCTCGATTGCAATTCAATTTAAATTTCCCCTGAAAAATACCCAAGAAGATCTAGATTGGTGCATGCAAATTTGTAACTCCAAACTACTCAAAATCGAAGCTGAAATCACTGAACCATATTATTTTTATCGTTTTGAAGCAGCCAACTCAGTTCAGTTTCAAACTAAAGCTAGTAACAACACTGCATCGCCAGAATTAATTAAGTCCAATACACCCCAAAAAAATCATTGGGCTAACTGGAAAAGACCGACCAGTCATTAATTAAGACCAGTTAATATCCCAAATATCTAACTCTTTAAAATAAGCTGAACTATACAGTGCAAACCATTGTAAAACCTGTGGCTTATACAAACTTTTAGCTTTTTGATACACAGTTTTATCGATTAAATTATCATAACCCTTAAACCAATTTTCTGGCGTTGGTAAAACTCTAAGATCAATTTCACTTTTGCTTTCACCATATGTTTTATTAATTTTAGCAATATCGATATCTGAATTTCTGATTTTCTCTAAACATCGATACCAAGCTTGTTTAATTGATAAATTTTCCCAATTCACAAACTGAAAATGCATTAAACCAGCGGTAAAATCACGCCTATAACAACCGAACCTACTCTCTGGCTTAAACAAAAAACAGTACAGACAAGCATTAACTGCCTGATCTGAATTCATGACACGATTTTCAATTAAATCGCGCAAGCAACGCTGCACTTGTAGATTATTGCGGGCTTTTTTTTGACCGATATCACCACCCACTAATTCGCGTTTGGTATTTTTTAAAAAATTATTTAAAAAATCAAAAGAATTATGATCCAAAACTAAATCATATTTTGTGCCCATTAAATTAGCTGGCGATCGCGGACTATGAATAAAAGCTGAATCATAGCCACATTTGCCATCATCACAAAAAATTGCATCTACCTCACCACCAGACCAAACTGAAGCATCATAACGATAAGCATCTGTCGAACGCCATAAATTAATCCAAGTGATAGTCATTTTATCGCCAGATTTTAAAGCTAAAATTTTATTTTTTAATAAATTATTTTCTAATAAATTAGCAGTAAAAATCTCATCGGCATCGATCACAATAAAATGAGTCCCGCCAATCGCGCGACCAACCGCTAGTAATTTATTTTTATCACCCGGCTCATCGCGATACCAACGCTCTTTTTCGATAATCTGAGCTATGCGACATTGAGTTTGTAAACTTTTAATCACCGCTACCGTATTGTCCGTAGAAGCGTCATCTAAGACTACAATTGCATCGGTATAGAGCGCTAATGCTTGTAGCGAGTTCGCAATAATCTGCGCTTCGTTACGTACTGCCATTAAGCCCACAATTTTGGGTGTTTGCGCTAATATTGGGCTAGCTAAAAAATTTATATTTAAACACAAAAATAAACTAAATAACTTGAAAAATTTAGATAAAACAACTGATTTGATTGTCATCATACTTATGGTGCACCCAATGTGTCGGACCATTTTATGACTAATTTAAGATATAATTTTGCTTAAAATCTTGTTCTTTGAAAAACATCTCAGCTGGAGTATTATAACCCAAGCTTTGGTGTAATCGTTCATAATTATACTGGTTAATAAATT
>CANKEI010000050.1 GCA_947481115.1 bacterium | reverse complement strand
CGATGGATATTTATCTAAAACATGCTCTGGCAAGCTGACAGCTTTAATCACCTGCTTAACCAATGGCAAAACTTCAGCCCGATTTTTGCCCACTTCGAGTAATGTGATGCCAATATTTTGAAAAATATCGAGTGAATCTAAAAGCGCGGCAAATTGAAAGACGTAGCCGCATCTTTTTAAAACAGCCGTACGCTCAGCTAGGTTAGCTTGGACAATGTCAGTTTGGTCAATTAAAATTTGGCCACTAGTGGGCTTGATTAGTCCTACAATCTGTTTGAGTAATAGTGATTTACCTTCGCCAGATTTGCCAATAATTACGGTCATTTTACCAGCTGGTAAACTTAAATTAATTCCTTGGTGGATCAAGCGGCTACCCGTAAATCCTTTGGTTAAATTAGCAATTTCAATCATGAAAATAACAGCGCGGCTAAAAAATAATTGGAAATAATAATTAAAATTGAGCTGATTACTACACTTTTAGTAGTTGAGATACCAACTCCTCGGGCTCCGCCATACGTATAAAAACCTTGATAAGAGCTCACTGTAGCGATAATTAAGCCAAAAAAAGTAGCTTTAATTAAGCCCGAAATTAGGTCCCACATGCAGCTCATTTCTTTAATGCCAGATTTAAATACTTCGCCATTGATGCCCAGCTTTAATGTGCAAACTAGATAGCCACCTAAAATACCAAATGCTACTGAAAATAAAGTTAAAAATGGCAATATGAGTGTCGCTGCGACAACTCTAGGCACAATTAAATAGCGATAGGGGTTAATTTGGAGTGTGGTGAGTGCATCGATTTGCTCTGTGACGCGCATAGTGCCAATTTCAGCCGCCATGGCTGAGCCGGCTCGTCCAGCCACCATTAAGCCAGTTAAAATTGGGCCCAGCTCGCGTGACATACAAAGTGCTACAATTGGGCCAATGAGATCTTCGCCACCAAAACACTTAAATCCTTCATAGCTTTGTAGCGCAAATACGGCACCCGAACAAGCTCCAGTGATTACAGTTATGAGTAATGATCCGATCCCAATCCGTTCCATCTGGCTAAAAACTTTAGTTAACTGAAGTTTATTTGCAAATAAGGCTTGGATAGTTGAACCCAAAAAAATCCCTAAGCGCCCAATTAATTCGAGCGCTTTAACAGTTTTTGTGCCAACGATATTAAGACTATGCGCTAACATGAGTTAGTCGAAAGAAACCGGCATCGGTGCTTGTTGTGCTGGATTATGTTGTGCTCTTGGACCTTCATAGGTAGTTGAGCGTAATAATGCTAAGCCTAATGAGCCTAAAATTAAAAGTGCACCGAAGCCCCAAGTTAATTTTTGAAAAATATCTTGTCCGCCAGAACCGCCAAATAACATTTGGCTGCCGCCGCCCATACTACCAAGACCCAGAGAACTCTTAGTTTTTTGAATTAAAATTAATAAAATTAAGAAAATACAACTTAGTGAAAACAAAGTACTTAGAAAACCATATAACATGTTTAAATTCTTTCGATTTAACTTTTAATTAATTAATTTTAGCTAATCTAAAATTAAAATTTATTCAATAGTTACGATAATACTATTTTTTTCAATTCTTGAAAATTAATGCTAGCTTTGCCAATTAAAACGCCATTTAATTCTGGAATTTGGCGTAGTTCGGTAATATTTTGCGCTGTGACACTGCCGCCGTAAATTATGAAATAGTTTTTTAAATTACTAAATTTAGTTTCTATAATAGTTTTAACTGCTTGGCAAAACTGAGCGATTTCAATATTGGCAGGTGTTTTACCAGTGCCTATCGCCCAAGTTGGTTCATAGGCGATAATAATTTGGGGATTAGAAAGCTCTAGATCTAAATTATCGAGCACAGTTATTAATTGTTGGATTTCGCTAATACAAATTATGGGTGTGATTTGTGCCTGAATTAATAATTTAATTTTAGTTATAACTTCCAGATCAGTTTCATGATAATTTTTTCGACGCTCAAAGTGACCAACTAAGCAATAATTACAGCCTAATTGTTGCAGCGAATCGACTGAGATTTCACCGGTATAAGCTCCAAGTTGGTTGCTAGAGCAATTTTGGGCACCTAATTTAATTTCTATGGTTCGATACGATTTGTCGCCATGCTCTAAATCACTCACCATGAACGGTAAATGGTTGTCTACACATGTTTTTTGCGAGAGCTCTAATATCTCTGGATTTAATAATTCTGCAGCTTGAGCTAGTGTTACAAAGCTGGGACAAATTACTAAAGTTTTAGCTTGTGACTTAAGTTCCAGTGTTAACTGTTTTAGCTCAGTTAAATTTTGCTGAAACAAAGCTAGCTCTTGTTTGTAAGACAAGTAGCTTTTCCAATTTGCGATATATAACCAATGATTAGACATAAATTAAATTTTACCAGAATGAATTGTAATGGCTATAGCCATCATCTAAGTACCATGGAATCCCGTCATAGTTGTAACCATGTGGCCCCATGCTTTCTGGTACATGATGATCTTTAGTGGGCTGATTCAATGACTCGTCACACCAGAGTGGCTTATAAATAGTATCGTAACAACTTTTACACTGTCCAGATTTACAGGTAGCTTGGGTTTTATTTTTATTATTATCTTTTATATTTTTACGGGTTACTTTAGCTTGTGCAACAGTTTTATACTTAGTTGTTTTATATTTAGGATTATCAGTGGCTACACTAAGACTTAAACTACTTAAGCTTGCTAATAAGCTTAAGATTAAAAATCTTGTGATTATCAAAATTATTTTGGCCATCGTAACCCCTAAAAATTTTCTCCCCCGTTCATCCCGAGCATAGTCGAGGGAATAAGGGGAAATTTGTGGAAAAAGATCTGTTAACGATCAGCTAAATAATATTCTGTGCCTAACTCGATATATGAATTTTCTTGGCACAGTTTACGAGTGGTACAACGTTTAAGCGCTGAACAATGCATAGTGCCAGCAGGGCACGCATATTTATTGTGTCTTTGGTGATGTTTATGTTTCGATCGGTCTTTATTTTCTTGCTGGTCAGCTAGCAATTCGCCTGGGATTAAATTTATTAAGGCGATTAACCCTAGTAGCGCATACTTTTTTAGTTTCATAATAACCTCTATTTTAAATTAGTTTATAGCTTTAAATATTATGCTAATTACTATAATTAGTTTAATATCTCTAAGCTAAACTAAGCAATAAAATTAAAGATTGTGGACTAAAGTTGCTTATTTAAGCTGGTTTTATTTAGAAAAAGTCCGGCATATCCAAGGCTGCGGGGTTGCAAAAATCGAAAATATTTTCGGGATCATCGGTGCCGATATCTGTTAATGGGTTAATATAACGTTGCATAGTATCGCACCAAATAGTGCCAGCTGGGACACTACTACTACTACTATTATTATTATTATTATTAACTTCTGGTACGGTGACCATCGGGTCAATATTATTGTCAGTAACAGTAATTAAACTGGGTGTCTTGCTAGAACTAATCAGAGATTTGCTGTCAGAAGAGCTAGTGTTAACAGGGCTATTAGGGAAACAAACTTGTATAAGATTAGCAATCTGGTCGTTAGAAATATTATCCCAAAAATTATTGTTGGGATTACAAAGTTTTTTAGCTGCCAGGGCTTTATTGGGCTGACTATTATTATTTGTATCTAGGGCATAAGTATCAGTAAAATTATTAAATTCACGGGCGAATTTTCTACCTGACTTAGTTTCCAAGCAGTTAGCTAATTCCCAATATCGTATACAGCTAGAACCTAGTTCGCACCAGCTATAGCCAGCACCTGTTAGGCAGCCATGATTGTCACGACTACCGCCAATTTTGCTGGGCGTACTGCGAGTGCTACTGGTTTCTAAAGTTTGAGCTAAAATATTTGTACTAACCATACTAATAATAGAAATAGTTAAGCTTAAGCTACTTAATAACACTAAGTTATTAAATACCAAGTTTTTGATTTTTTTAATATTTTCGCACATAAATTATTGCCGCCCTTCACAAATATTTCGACTATTACTATAACCAGAACAGCAACGTCTATCATCGCCCAAGCTTTCACCGTCAGCAGGCACGCAGCTATTATCTTCGATTTCACAAGCGATTAATTCTTCATCGGTAGTGACCTGCGCTTGTTCGCGCTGTATTTTACGATATCCTCGATTAATAATTAGTTGGTCATAAGCCAAATCATCTGCATCTACAGCTGAGCTAGTACCATAACCAAAGCCAGCTAATACAGCTAAAACTAGTAAATTTTTTTTAAACTCCATAATTCCCCCAATTTTATTTTTTATGATTATTTAGTTATGCGATTTTTGATCATGGCAAGCGCGATTAGCACTAACTGCTGCTTGTTCAGCTTGCAAAATATCAGCAATAATATCACTGCGGCGCTTCATTATGACATAGCCTAAGCCATAAACATGTTGTTCAGATTTTTTTAATTCTTCCATCAAACGAGCATGGTGGAAATCAATTTGGTCGTTAGTATACGGCCGACGGATATTTTTTTTATGATATTCAGCATTAGCTAACATAGCTTTTTTATAAGCCTGTTTTAAATGGGCGATAGCACTCTGGATCGATGCTGCTTGGCCCTCATGCGCGACTTGTTTGGCCGGTAAATTTTCTAAAGCGGTGATGGTTTTATTTATATTGAAAATTAATAACTGGTGGTAATGATCAACCGGGTCAACTGGTGGGTTATGCGCTAAAGTAGCTTCGCGCTGGGCCATATTTTTAGCATCAGGATCAACTTGATTTAAATCATCGCGTAATAATGCTCTAGCTGAACCGATGGTAATTAAACTTATTGCTGCAAGCAATCTGACTAATTTTTTCATAACCCCATTTCCCATTTTATAAATCTACTTAACGTTTTTTAGCACGCTTCATAGGCATTTCTTTTACTAAAGCTGACTCTGGACATAATTCTACGAGCGCATTAGTCACTCTTTGCGAATCTGCTTTAGGATATTTACCGTTACCTTGTGATAACTTTCTAGCAAATAATCTAGCATGATGAGCATTGCCGCTCATTCTGCCACTAAGTTGTGACAAAGCAGAATTAAGTTTCTGCGTATCAGGTTTTTGATTTGGATGCCTACGATAGTTTTCAAGTATTTTACACGCCGGAATTGCGGCTTTTTGATCAGCCGGTGATAGCTTTTCCAATGGCGTAACGTCACTGTCATACATTAATAACATTGCCATAGTACTCACGTTGCTAGTTGCAGCTAAACTCGCTAAAGCGATTAGCGATAATAATTTTTTCATATAAACTCCGGTTTAATTTACTTATTTTCTTTTTT
>CANKEI010000049.1 GCA_947481115.1 bacterium | reverse complement strand
ACTGTGCGCGATTTTTTGTAATCGTTGATCAATTTTAGTCTTAATTTTATCCCATCCCCAAAATCGTGTGCCCAAATTGGTCGGCTCTAATTCTAAATTAAAAGCAAAATTATTAATTTTGGCTGGTAATATTCGCAAGTGCGGTAAATATTTTAAATAGTTTAATTTTGGTTGCCTGAAGTCGATCATTGGAACTGAGATTAGTGGTTGGGTTTCGCGATAAATTTCGGTGAGATTAGCGGTAAAAGCTGAGCCAAAAATGCCCAGTAAATAAGCTAATGGTAATTCTGGCGCAAAGTTTTGCGATATTCCAGCATCAAATTTACGACCGAAAGCCCAGCTTGGTACAGCTGCGAGCTCGGCAACATAACTAACTTCGTATGGTGTAAATTCTAGCCAGCTATAATTATAAGTGTGCGAAATTGGTGTATGGGAATCTGCAAGTTGTTGTGTCTGCTTGAAATTTAGATTTCCTGACGTGATTAAATTGGGGATAATTGCAGTATAAATTGGTAACAAGTGGGCATAATGTGTAGCAAAATATTGTTGCTCACTTAATTTTAAACTAAATTTTTGTGGGGAGACATGATTAAGAATTTGATTAGCTAATAAACTGCCCCACAGTAAAATTAAGTTACTAGACTCGTGTAGAAATTTATGTTGCATATATTGATCGAACAAGTGATCTAGACGATAAAATTTAGTTAAATTATTTTGGGTAATAATTTTAAAGTGGTTGCGTAAATCACATAATTTATGGTTGCCAGATAAATAAGCGCCGACTGACCAAGTAGAACCAGATAAGCAGCTAAGATAAGATACAGCTGGTAATAAATTAATTTTTTCGGCCCCCAATAAAATACCCAAACTGTAAACCATGGTGCGATAACCGCCACCACTAAAACAAAGAGCGATTTTAAGATCGGGTAAAGTTTGGGGTGAGTTTTGGTGCTCTAAATTGGTAGAATTATGATTGCTGATCGAGCTAAAAGTTATATTGTTAGTAGTCTTGGGGTCTAAAAAATTAGCTAAATTTTGTGTGCGATAGTTAGCGTGTTTAGTAATAAATCTGGTTTCTAAGTGATTTAGATTGGCGTCTGTGCGCACAAAAGCTACAGTTTGATATTCGTTGCGGGTTAGATTTTTATGGTTAACCTGATTGCTTGGCTTTATGGTTCGATAAGATTTATCACAGCGCCCCGTCTTCGCCAAAGGCTCCCTCGGGCTTGCGTCTAAATCACTCACCACGAGCGTAGGTGGTTGCTGTGTATTCGCTATAACTTGTAGATTAGTTATAGTAATAAAAAATAATATGCGAATTAAATTTAGTTTGTGATACAAAATTTTTTAAACCTAAAAAAATAATATAATTAATAAAATAATTGAGCGAGAATTTCTTGATTACACAGATTTACCAAAAATATCCAGAATTAAAAACTATTATTGCACAGCTAACTAGGATTGCTGGAGTTCGAGTACTACTAGTTGGTGGGGCAGTGCGTGATATTTTGCTAGGTGAGACAGCACTCAAAGATTTAGATCTAGAAGTTTATGGCTTAACTGTAGCACAACTTGAAACTGAGCTGCGCAAGTTTGGGACGGTAATATTAGTAGGGCAAGCATTTGGTGTTTTAAGATTAGCGCATTTAAATGTTGACTGGAGTTTGCCAAGATCAGACAGTGTGGGACGTAAGCCAATAGTACAAGTTGATCCTAATTTAAATTTTCACGCTGCTTTTAGGCGTCGTGATCTGACTATTAATGCCATGGGTGTAGATTTAGCAACTGGTGAATTAATAGATCTGTATGGCGGGCAACAAGATTTAAAACATAAAATTTTACGCGCAGTAGATCCGGAACTATTTGGTGAAGATCCACTGAGATTTTTTAGGGTCATGAGCTTGATGGGGCGTTTTGAATTTCAGCCAGATTTAGTTTTAAATAATTTATGCAAAACCATGGATTTAACTAAAATTTCGCGCGAAAGAATCGAACAAGAGTTTCAGAAACTATTTTTAAAATCACAGCGCCCGTCATTAGGCATTAGATGGTTGCAAACGATTGGTAGACTAGAAGAGATTTTACCAGAACTATATAATACTGTCGGTGTGCCGCAAAATATTAAATGGCATCCTGAAGGGGACGTGTTCGAGCACACTATGCAGGCTCTAGACGCTGTAATTTATGATTTAGCTGGCGATAGTAATAATAATCTCCAGTCGCTCGAAATAACTAATATAAATAGTGTTAATAAAAATAATTTTATAGATAATTTTGTGTCCAGTGCTGAATTAAGAGTTTTACTTTGTTGGGCAGCTATCTGTCATGATCTAGGTAAAGCTGTGACGACTAAATTAATCGACGGGCTATATCGTAGTTTTGGACATGAAGTAGCTGGTGTAGAGCTAAGTAAAAAATTACTTAAACGAATCACTGAGCAAAAAGATTTGCTTAAAATTGTGCCAAAATTAGTTTTGTATCATATGCGACCAGGACAATATGTTACACAAAAAGTCCGGGCCAGTACTTATAAAAAGTTAGCTTTACAATTAGCACCAGATGCTAGTTTACTTTTGTTGGCGCAATTGGCATGGGCCGATCGAGCTGGTCGTAATGGTGATGGCTCACAGATACCGTTAAAAACAGTTGATCAAGAGATTTTAGATTTTATGGCTCGTGCGCGTGAATTAGAAATTATTAGTAAGCCAGAACTGCCAGTATTAACCGGCCAAGATCTACTAGCGTTAAATTTGGCAACTGCTGGCCCCGAGTTAGGTAAACTTTTAGCGCGGGCTTATGACATTCAGATTACGCAGGGTATTACAGATAAAGCAGTATTACTGCAAAAACTTGCAAAATAAATAATTATCAGCAAAATTCTCGGTATGAGATTTAAAATTTAAGCAGGAGTTTTATGAAAGTTGTTTTTTCCGGTAATGCCATTTGGCAACTAGTATCACAGTCTGACACCATGACATGGGTGGTTTACATAATTTTACTATTGATGTCGATCGGTTGCTGGACCATTTTTTTATATAAATTAATTACGTGGCGTATTTGGAATCGCAGCATTAAAATTGCTTTAGCGCATATCAAAGCAGCAGATAGCATCGAAGATCTAGTGCAAATTAGTTCTAAATTATCAAATACTATTCCAGGTTATTTTTTATCACGTTCTTTGGGGCAAATTAAACAGTTAACTGGATCTGGGCGTAAGCAATTAAGCGATCAAAAATATGATTATTTACGTGATATGCAAGATCAATTAATTGATAGCATTGTACAGCAGGAACGGTCTTACTTGTCGTTTTTGTCAGTGAGTGCTTCAATTGCGCCGTTATTAGGTCTATATGGTACAATTTGGGGTTTAATCCATGCGTTTATTGATATTAGTAAAAAACAGGCTGCGGATATTACAGTAGTTGCACCGGGTGTGGCAGAAGCCTTAATGGCAACACTAGAAAGCTTGATTATAGCACTGCCCGCTTTAGCGATGTATCATTATTTATTTAATCGCGTAGTTAAAATTGAACAGCAGCTTATGACACTGTCAGATTATTTCTTGGGAGTGGCACAACGTTTGTATTGGTCGCATGATCTACATGAAAATGGAGAATAATCAGAATGTACAGACGTCGCCGTAAAATAGCATTGCCGCAACCAGAAATTACGCTAACTGCTTTAATTGATACTGCATTTACGTTATTAATTATTTTTATGGTTACAACGCCATTAATGCAAAATTCGTTAAAAATTAGTTTGCCAGAGACTAAAAATACTTCTAAAACTAATTTAGCTGCGGATAATGTTTTAATTTCAGTTGATAAAAATAAGCTTTTTTTTGTAAATGATCATAAAGTTACTGAAGCAAATTTAGCACAGGCTGTAACTAAAGCATTAGCTAAGTCCAAAGATAAGATTGTGATTGTACAAGGTGACAAAGACGTAGTCTATAAAGATATTATTAGGGTGGTCGATTTAATCAATGGTGTCCCGGGGATCAAACATGTGGCCTTGGCGGCAAAGCGTTCAGTTTA
This sequence comes from bacterium, assembly GCA_947481115.1. Lineage (GTDB taxonomy): Bacteria > Babelota > Babeliae > Babelales > JABDEC01 > CANKVQ01. The sequence goes on along the minus strand of CANKEI010000049.1, from coordinate 1,772 downwards.
AATATTTGGTATTTTGGGGACAGTTATTAACACTAGTCGCTGCATTACATTTAATTGTGCTGTATAGCTTTTTATTTATACAGCATGGGGTAAATTTACATGATAGTTTAACGATCACAGCTCGTTTTGCTAGTGGTGATTTACCAGTAGCATTTATGCCATTTTATAAACATGTGCCTGGTTCGATTCAGCAGATTAATGCACAAGGTGCCAGTAATGCCAGAAAGCAGAATTTAAATAAAACACCAAAATTAATTAAATTACCAAATATTAAAAATCAAAAATTTACTAATTCTAAGCCCATAATTTATAAATTTATTAAGCCTAAGGTGTCTAAAAAAGTTACGCCTGAAATTACTAAAACTAAACTAAGTAAAAATAGTGCTAATAAAATAAAGCTAGCTGTAAAGCCAACTCTTAAGCCGGTAGCAGTTAAGCCTGTGATCAAAAAATCAGAGTTAGCTGTAACTAAAAAAATATCTAAAATAGCATCTATAGTATCAGAAACTTTGCAAGCTAAAATTAAACCTGCCGAGCAAATTTTACCTAAGAGCGCTGAAAAAATTAGTAGTGAAACAGTAGTTCCTGAAGTAAAACAAGTTGCGCCAGTTGAGACTAAAAATTTAGATTCGAAGCAGGTAACTAGTTCAGATCTTAGCGACACTTCTAAAAATAATTTAAATAATAATTCGAGTGTAACTAATGTAAGTACCAGCAATATTATTATTATTAATAATAATATTAATAATAATAACAGTACCAGTGACACTATTTCTAGTTCTAATATTAATAATCAAGAGCTAGCAATTGGACGTAAAGATTTAGAATTATTACAGTTGCAAGACAGTTTGCGGGGGGCAGTGTCACAAAACTGGCGACCACCGCTCGGTTTTAAACGTGATTTAGAAACAGTAGTCGAAGTATTTGTTGACCCTGCTGGCGTCATGGAAAGAGTTGATATTAAGCAATCTTCAGGCGTCTTAGTTTTTGATGTTTCAGTTGAATTAGCCATTAATCAAGTTGTCTGGCCATCCGAAGCCTGGGGCAAATCGCATACATTAACATTTAAGCAACGCCAGTTCGATAATTAAAATCTAAAAAAAACATTGAATTATAAAGACATTGCGGTATTTTTTTTAATTGTGACTCTTAAACCAAAATTAAAAAAGGAATACCGCAATGTTAGTAACTATTTTCTGCGAAGCTGATGATTTTTGCAAGTTTTTGTCTGAAAAAACAGGATTAAATATGCTTGGCAAAGATAAAGCAGTTGGGCCTAAACGTGGTCTAATTGTAAGTGAAATTATGACTATTTCGATATTTTATAGCATGTCTAATTATAAAAATTTTAAGAGTTACTATAACAATTTCATTTTAAAATATGAACGCTCTTGTTTTCCTAATGCCGTAAGCTATGGTCGCTTTATAGAATTAAGGCAGGAAATTTTAGTACCTATGCTGCTTTTTATTAAAACTCGCGGACTTGGAAATTGTAATGGCGTATCAATCATAGATAGCACTACGCTTGAGGTCTGCCATGTTCGGCGTGCTTCATCACATAAATTATTTAAAAATATCGCACAGAAGGGTAAATCCAGTACAGGATGGTTCTATGGCTTTAAGTTACATTTGATCATAAATTCGCACGGTGAGATTACTAATTTTCATATTACACCAGGCAATATAGCTGATAACAACCATGATCTTCTTGAATCTGTCACACAAAATGTTTTTGGAAAACTAGTTGGCGATAAGGGTTATATTGGCGCATT
>CANKEI010000048.1 GCA_947481115.1 bacterium | reverse complement strand
ATACCAGAGAACAAGGTAAAGTTAAATTCTTCAACTCGCTTAAAGGGTTTGGCTTTATTACCAGAAAAAACGCTAATGACATCTTCTTCCACATCAATGAAGTGGACGGACATGAAGAACTTCAAGCTGACGCAAAAGTTGAGTTCGAAATCGGAAGCAGCAAAAAAGGGCCTGTAGCAGTTAAGATCAAAAAGATTAGCTAAAAGGCTAAATGACAGAGTACCGTCTAGAAATTTAAAAATTTTGGGATTGTACTCTGTCTTTGCTTAGTGGCTTGATTTTCACATTAAACTTTTGTTATGGTTGTCCATGGTTATCCATAGATAATCAATCGAAACTGTTTGGTGAGGATTTATGCCGATAAGTATTAGTCCAAAAATTATAAAAATTGGTATACTAATCATGCTCTTTGTAGCAGTTGTGATTGCTGAGGGGCTAGTTAGTTAAATTAATTTTAGCTAACTTTTTTATTTATCTAGTTTATGAGGTCTCATTTCAATGAAAAAAAATCTTCATCCGGAAGCATTTGAAGTTAAGGCGATTTGTGCCTGCGGTAACACCTTTGATACAGTTTCAACTGAATCAAATTTACGCGTAACACTTTGTTCAGCCTGCCATCCGTACTTTACAGGTCAAGTCAAATTTGTTGACACAGCTGGTCGTATTGAACGCTTCAAAGATAAATATTCTAAAAAAGCATAAAAAATTAAAATATGGTTCGATACAATTTTTCACGTTGTTCAAAATTATTCACCACGAACGTGTTTGGTGAAATTTTTAAGCTGAGAGTGTGATCTAGATTATGTCTATAGACCGTTTTAGCGCGATTGCCTGGGATCAATTACAGGTTCGGCATGATCAAATTAATCTGCAATTAACAACTGGTGTAAATGACAATAATTTGCGTTCAGAATTGCAAAAAGAGTTGTTTAATCTGATAGGTTTATTGACGGCTCATAAAACATTACGAGATTTACAGCATAGTTTGCAAATTACGCAAGACCAATTGTCGCAAACGCATGATCTTGATCTGGTAGAACTATTTCGGGAAGAGATTTTAGATCTCACTGAAAAAGTTAAATCGGCTGAAGCGGTTCTAGACGATCTTTTATTTCCACCTGATCCATTGGATAGCAGTGACGTTTTCTTAGAAATCAGAGCTGGTACCGGTGGTCAAGAAGCAGCTCTCTTTGCTTATGATCTATTGCGCATGTATTCCAATTATGCCCTCATGAAAAATTGGCATGTCTCAATTATGAGTGCCAGTCAAACTGATCTGAAGGGTTATAAAGAAGTCGTAATTAATATTACGGGCAAGAATGTTTACGGTCACTTAAAGCGTGAATCTGGGGTGCATCGCGTTCAGCGTGTGCCGGTTACCGAAGCTTCGGGTCGGGTGCATACTTCAACTGTCACCGTAGCAGTGTTACCAGAAATGCCGGAGACCGCACAGGTCGAAATTAATCCTAACGATATTAGAATTGATACTTTTCGTGCCAGTGGTGCGGGTGGGCAACACGTTAATACCACTGATTCGGCCATTCGGATTACGCATATTCCTAGCGGCATAGTCGTATCGTGTCAAGATGAACGTTCGCAGCATAAGAATAAAGCCAAAGCTTTAAAAGCTTTGCAATCTAAATTGATCACTGAACAACTGCGAGAACGTAATGAACAAGCGCGGGTCCAACGTAATTCCTTAATTGGTACTGGTGGTCGTTCTGAAAAAGTTCGTACTTATAATTATCCCCAAAATCGTGTGAGTGATCACCAAGTTAACTTAACCCTAAATAAGCTTGATATTATTATGGAAGGTAACTTAGAAGAATTGATCTCGGCCCTCATCCAGTATGATCGTGAAGTTCGACGGGCTGAAGCTGCGGCTAATATTCAAAAAAAATAAATTAAAGATAAGTTTCGATTTTGAAAATTCTAGTTTATACTGGACCAAGTTTTAGTAAGTTATTTTACTAAATTTGGTCTTTTTATTATCCCAGTTTTCAGGACAGTTAAAACATGTTTTTACCAGCGTATTTACTAGAACATAATCGTTATCTAAGTTTACTGGGAGTTTTTGTAATTTTTGCGATTGCTTTTTTGTTTTCACAAAAGAAAAAGTCGATTAGTTACAAATTAATTTTAAATGCTTTTTTAATGCAATTTGGTATCGGCTTTGCTTTTCTAAAATTATTTGGGGACGGGTCTGGAAATAACTCTGTATTAGCAGCTGTAGCTAGCGGCGTAGCTAAAATTTATGCTTTCGCAGATGAAGGTTCCCGTTTTTTATTTTGTAACCTAGCGAACTGTGATTCTCCATGGGGCTTTATTTTTGGGATTAAAGTGTTGCCCGTAATTATATTTTTTGGCGCTTTAATGTCGATTCTATTTTATTTGGGAATTGTGCAAATCTTTGTTTCGGCAATTAATTTTATAATTAGACCAATTTTAGGCTCATCTGGCGCTGAAACACTTTGTGCAGTTGCCAATAGTTTTTTGGGTCAAACTGAGGCGCCTTTATTAATCAGAGGTTATTTAAGCAAAATGACTAAGTCTGAAATTTTAGTTGTGATGGTTAGTGGTATGGCCACGATTAGTAGTGCCATCATGGCGGTCTTTGCGATGATGGGAGTGCCAGCGGGACATATGCTAATCGCAGTCCTAATGTCAGTACCTGGTTCAATTATGATGGCTAAAATATTGTACCCCGAAACTGAAGAATCTAGTACTACCGGTAGTAATTTAGAAAGCTTTAAGAGTCCGGCTAAAAACTTTTTTGATGCGCTATTTAGCGGTACATCTGACGGTTTATCTTTAGCCGTGAACGTAGCTGCGATGTTAATCGTATTTATCTCATTAATTGCGATGTTAAATTCACTAATTGGTTTTAGTGCCAGTGCTTTAAATAACTTATTTAGTTACTTGGGTGTGGGACTAGTTTTGCCAGATTTAAGTTTAGATTATTTATTTAGATTAGCGTTTGCACCATTCGCTTATCTCTTAGGTTTCACCGGTATTGAAGCAACCCAAGCAGCTGAATTACTGGGTACCAAAGTAACTATTAACGAGCTAGTAGCTTTTGGCAAAATGGTCAAAATGGGTTTGTCAGAACGTGCTCAAACAATTTTAACTTATGCGCTTTGTGGTTTTGCCAATTTTTCTTGCATCGGCATTCAAGTTGGTGGTATCGGTGCATTAGTGCCAGAGAAACGCATCTGGTTAACAGAATTGGGTTTATATGCCGTATTGGGCAGTTCGCTAGTAAATATTCTAAATGCGTTAATTGTAGCTTTGTTAATTTAAAATATAGTTAGCTTCTAGAGAGTATTATAGTTTTTAAGATAGCTAAGATAGTTTTGAGGAGAGAGATAATTTATGTTAAAAAACTTAAGATTAACTAATATAGTGCTAGCTTTAGTTTTTTTAGCTTTTAACTTAGGGGCTTTGGCTAGATCATATGTTATTATTATACCGTCGTATAATAATAACATATGGTGGCGCGAAAATATTGACTCTGCTTTAAATTTAGAAACTATTCCCGGTCAAATTGATTATCGAATAATTTATATCGATGATTGTTCAACTGATGGTACTGGAGAAGCAGTAGAGCAGTATATAAAAGACTGGAGATTAAGTTCTGGCTCACAGTTAGATATCAAAATTATACACAATGAAATTAGACGTGGCGCCATGTCCAATTGGTATCGTGCAATTCATAGTTGTCGTGATGACGAAGTAGTAGTTTCTCTAGATGGTGATGATCGTTTAGCACATAAACAGGTTTTATTGCGCTTAGAACAGGAATATATTAAGGGCTGTTGGTTGACATATGGTCAATATGTTCGAAAATCAGGAAAAGAAGGAAATAATAACTTACCCATTAGCACTAATCTTATTATTCGAAAACAACAATTTACTTTTAGTCATTTGCGAACATTTTATGCTGGCCTGTTTAAACAAATTAAATTGATAGATTTTTTTAATGATGATGACAAATTTTATGTTATGGCATGCGACGTAGCTTTAATGATTCCAATGTTGGAAATGTGCGCTCCCCATGCTGTCTTTATTTATGATATTTTATATATTTACAATGATATTAATGCGATTGGTGATTCTATAATTAATCATATGTTGCAAGAAGAAATAGAAGCTAAAATTAAGCATCATAAAGTCTATAGTCCTATAAAAACATATACAACTAATTTAAATAGCAATATTAAATATAAAAATATAAATCAAAATAATTATAAGCAAAAATTTAAAGAGCAATATGTAATGATAAATTTATCTAACAACTTAAAAAATGACATTTCTGCAGAAGAAATTAAATTATTGCAACAAACAAATTTGCCTGCTATCATAGTTGGTAAAAATTTTGATGCAATCTCCAATAGCGAGCTGATTAAAATTAATAAAAATGTAAGTGTATATGCCACACGATCCCAAAACTTAATTTTAGATAAATTGGACTATATATTTTTAACACGTAAATTTTATAAAAAATTATTAAATCAACCCGCATTTAAAACTATTGATAAATTCAATGATTTTATTATAAAAGGTTTAATACAAAGAGAGGATTTAATTTTATATGAAGTTATTATGTAAATTTTATTAATTATTTTTTGGGATAAAGTGTGATTGCAAAAATTTTAAGATTTATAACTAAGTTAATAATACTTTTATCGCTCTTGTTTATTAATTTAAAAATATTGCCTAGATCTTATGTAATATTTATCACATCATATAATAATATTAAATGGTGTAAGGAAAATATAAAATCTGCCTTGAATCAAAAGGAGGTGCCATATCGCATTGTTTTTATTGATGATCATTCAACTGATGGCACTGGTGATATGGTTGAAAAAATTGTTAAAAACTGGCGACGAAAGCATAAATCTTCACTAGAAGTATCTATTATTCATAATAAAATTCGCCATGGAGCATTATCCAACTGGTATCGCGTTATTCATGCTTGTAAAGATGATGAAATAATTGTTTCTTTAGATGGCGATGATTGCTTTGCGCACAATAAAATCCTGCTACGATTAGAACAAGAATATACTAACGATTGTTGGCTAACTTACGGTCAATGGATTGGCAGCCCGAGTAAAAACTTAGGACAAAATAGGCCACTGGACACAAGTGTTTCAGTACGAGATCAACCATTTGTTACTAGTCATTTACGAACATTCTATGCTGGTCTATTTAAACAAATTAAATTAACAGATTTTCTAGATGATAATGATAGGTTTTATCGTATGGCATGGGACGTAGCATTAATGCTGCCAATGCTAGAGATGTGCAAACAAAGATATGCCTTTATTCCAGAAATTTTGTATATTTATAATTGCAATAATCCAATTAGTGATGGTGTGGTTAATTTAAGACTGCAAAACAATTTAGCCAATCAAATTAAAGCCAAAAAAAGTTATAATCCTATAGACACATATCGAACTAATTTAGATCTTGGCTCAAAATATGTAATTCTAGGTCGGGATAATTATAAACCAAGCTCCACTGAATTAAATGCAGCATCTTATGTAGTAATTAATTTAACCCAAAATAAATTTACTATAGCATCTGAAAATTTAGCAGCAAACATTAAATTATTACGCAAGACTGGCTTAGATTGTAGTATTATTGATTATAATACTAAGCCGATACATACTGGTGAACTAATTAGCCCATTAAATAATAATTCTACTGATACATATGTCACACGTGCTAAAAATTTAACTATACACAGTTCTAAGTATATAATTTTAACGCATGACCTTTATTTACAAATGTTAAATAGATTTACCACTGATAATAACGTAATGGATAATTTTTTACAGTTAAGCGAATTTATAATTAATGATTTTGCGCAAATTAATAATTTGGTCTTGTATGCTATTGCTAATTAATCTTGGTGGCGTATCGATATTAATTTTAGCAATCAACAATTCATGGTTAATTCGCGATAAAATCGGAATTAGTTTAGGGTATAATTGTACAGTAGCTTGGTCAGCCATTGAATAGACCTTATGCGTAATAGCCAAACAAAAAAACAGCTGCTTCACTATTAGCATATTAGTTATGCAGCAACAGCCATTCTGGTCGCTAATTTTAGGTTATTTAAAGCAGCAACATTTCTAAATACTTGATTATAGTCGTTAATATCTACTCGATATAAGCCAGATAATATTCTAAATTTTTTGATGCGCGACAGCACGTTTTCAACAATCACACGGCGTTTACTATGAGCTTTAT
>CANKEI010000047.1 GCA_947481115.1 bacterium | reverse complement strand
TATATAAAGTAGCTGCCGATTAAGCAAAAAGTGCCACCCATAATAAACCCCATGCTTAAAAATGGAATGGGAATTACAAAAGCGCCTAAAATTAGTGCCAATAGGCCAATAATACCACTGGTATAAAAATAAGTTTTTTTAAAACTATTTTGATTTTCTTGATATGCGGCTCTGTCTGTTTCATAAGTATTAAGATCAGGCGCCTCAGAATTAAAGCTAGTGCTCCGTGAAGGGTGGGCCAGTTCTTTGACTGCTACACGTGTGCCAACATACGCAATTGTTGGTAAAAGAATCATAATTGCAAAACTGATTGAAAGATTTCGTAATGTAACTAAAACAGTCATAAATTTTCCTTTAAATTTCTTAGAACATATTGAAATCGTTATAAAAAAATTAACTTTAATTGGCAAATAATTTTAAAATATCGTTGGTATGGGTCTTAAGATTTACATCTTCGATAATTGCTATAATTTTGCCATGATTAATTAGAATGGTTTTGCGTTGGGGGTAAATAAAGCTTAGTAAGTTATGATTAGCGTTATATAGTTTAGCAACTGCGTGATCTGTATCAGCTAATAACGTGAATGGCAGGTTATGCTTAGTTTTAAATTTCGCATGTGCTTTAACCGAGTCGTAGCTCAAGCCAAAAATATTAATTTGGTGCTCACGATAAGTATCAAAAGCATCACGTAGCTGGCAAGCTTCTTTAGTACAACCTGGCGTATTGTCTTTGGGGTAAAAATATAAAACTATTTTTTGATTTTTAAATTCGGTTAATGGATTACGTAATTTTCCAGTTTCATCTAATAAACTAAAAGTTGGCGCTTGATCGCCTATGATTAAATTTTTATTTTTTTTAGTTTTAGTTAATGTTAATACTGGAATAAGTAATAACATTAGTGTCAAAATAGCTTTATGATTCATTTATTTTCCCCGAGCGATAGCCGCTGCGTAATTAAAATCAAAAAAATATTTTTGCCAGTATTCGTCAGTAGTTTTGTATTCATTATCATACACAAAATGATCTATTAAGGTTTCGCGTACTCTCAAGATCTCTTTAAGTATACCTTTTTTATTTTTAGGATCTGCAATAGTAAAATCTAATAACTCTAAAGCCCGCTCGAATGCTTTTTGGCTATAATCAAAATTGTTGTTTTTTCGCCATTGGATTGTTCTTTCAATGTCTACACCAACATTAGCCAACTGTTCAAATATTGAAAAAGTAAACCAGTGTTCAAGTGTTAAATCTTTATGAATTTTCATGTTCTCTGAAATTTTAATTCTGAAATGGAGATTTTGTCTTTCTCTGTGATTATTCTCATCGATACTCTTATTTATTTTAAACATGGTCAATTAATCAGATCATAGTATAGCTGTATTTTTGATTTTTGCTTAATATACAGATATTACGTCAATTTACTTTACTAGAGCATATATAATTTAGCTAATTTACTGATTGCGCTTGAATTTAGTAGTTTAATTAAATTTGCTAAACATGCTCTATGTTGGTATTATTAAACCTATAAAAACCTATAAAATTTAACTCAACCCCAAATTTAACTTAATTGACAGGTCCAATGAATATTATTAAATCAATTGTTAGTCTTAAAGTAATCACTGTTTTTCTTTTATTATTCAACCTATCTAGTTGCTTATTAGCTGACTCTCAGGTTAATTTACTAGGGTTAGATGAGGTTGCGGGTAAAGCGCTAATGGCGCAGATTTTGGTAGAAGCCAAAGCATTAAAAATTAATTTTGATACTACTTATGCAGGTATACCAGCTGTTAGTATGTGTTTTCTAAATCATTCAAATTGCCCGACTTTATACAATTTAATTAAAGCGCTTATAGCTAAAGTAGATTTGCCCAAAGACTTTGATTGGGTTTGTATGGGTTTTAGACAGCATGCTATAGCATGCCAAGTTGAACAGCATCAAGCTATAGATGGTGTTTTAGCTGGAACAGGTTTAACAGTTGGTTATGAAGTATTGGAAACGGTTACTTATAATGAATTAATTGCATTATTAGCGCATGAAGTAGGCCATATAAAACTTCAACATCTAGACACCAAATTGAAAGTTCAATTAGTTGCTGGATCTGTCCGGACTGGATTATGGATTCTTTATGCACATTACAACAATGTTTATACTGATCCTACAGTGTGGGGTAATATAAAAGATCATTTTAAATTTAGTTTTTCAGCTAAAGGTCTGGCATCTGGAGCCGCATTAACTTTAGCTCAACTTTATGCTATGAGCTATGTAAGTCAGCGGTTTGAATATCAAGCTGATCGTTTTTCTAATGAAATTGTTAATCAGCCAACTGCTTTAATTGATGGTATAAATAAACTTGAGCATATGACTTTAATAAAAAATCCAATTTCTATTAAACTGGTACGTGCGGCACAAGTTATCGGTTTAAGTACCCATCCTACTACGAAAAATCGAGCTGCGTACTTAGCAAAATTGGCTAAAGAAAAACGGCTAAATCAAAATCAGTTAGTACCTGTACCGGTATCAAATTAAGAGACCCCAATTAATTTCAACTAAATCATGTTGTTTTAGAAAAAGATTAGTTTTCGAAAAATGTCGGCAGCCTAAAAAGCCAGTGATAGATAATGGTGACGGATGCGCAGCTTTAAGAATTAGGTGTTGCTTAGTATTAACATTAACTGGCAAGTTCTGTAATTTTTTCTGCGCATAGGCTCCCCATAGCATAAATACTGTAGGCTGTTTACGCTTTAAGAGCTCTATAATAATCGCATCAGTAAAGACCTCCCAGCCCTGTTTAGCATGACTAGCTGGCTTGCCCGCTTCGACAGTTAGTACTGCATTAAGTAACAATACACCCTGTTGCGCCCAACTACTTAAATTTCCAGATTTGCTAAGCTCAGTTTTGGTTAATCCCAAATCAGCTTGCAGTTCTTTGAAAATATTTCTTAGTGATGGTGGTACTGGTATATTAGCAGGTACGCTGAAACTCAGGCCATGCGCTTGGCCTGGACCATGATAGGGATCTTGGCCAACAATCACAACCTTTACTTGTTCAAATGGCGTAGCTTGCAGCGCAGCAAAAATATTGTTTTTAGCTGGATAAATTTGCGCACCAGCTTGTTCTTGTGTTTGCAAAAATTGTATTAAACTATCAATTTTTGGATTATGACAAATCTCAGCTAAAACTGGTTTCCAAGCATCTGGGATAGCGGAAAAGAATTGTTGTTGCTTGTTTCTCATATTACTTTAGCAAATCGTGCAGCAGTCACATCTCTTAGATTTTTTTTTAATGATAGTCGGCTGCTGGTCTCTTTTTTTAGCAGTAGCTATCGATACTACAGCTGTCGATGCTGCCGATGCAATATAGTAATCAGCCTTATCACCTCTTTTTCTCCTTGCACCTCCTTTTAAGTATAAATCGGGGCGGGGTAAAATATGAGCGGAATCTGGCTGCGTAATGGGTCTAAACGTGCCAGGGATGCCAATATGATATTTTTTATTAGATTGGATAGTTCTGAAATATTTTAAGTCAAAATCAGCAAGCTGCGAAGCAAGACTTGGATGAATTGCAACATCTGGCTGTGGTATAGGACCTAGCTGTGGTATAGGCTTGAAAGCATGGCTAGGCCGCATATCGTAATGTTCAGTGTCTGTACTTTTAGCTTCAGCGGCACACAGACTAGGGTCATTAAATATTAATATTAGAGCAATTAGATATAGATTAAGGTTTTTCATAAATATCTCGTTTTTTAAGCATAATTGCTATATTTTTCATAAGATAATTATAGTTTTAAATTTGGGCAAGTGATTATCTAGTCGCGCAGCTCTAAAAGTGCCCCGTTATTTTTAGCCTCAAATTCTTTACGTGTGCGGCTTATCTCAAGGATATGTGCTTCGGCATATCTCCCATAAGCTTTTAGCAAAACGAAAGGTAAAGCATCGAAATAGTGTTTTTTAATGGCAACTAATGTTTGGAATTGTTCATGAGATAATCTATTAAAATCTAGTTTTTTGGTATCTTTTTCGCTAGCTAAGGCTTGACTGATAGAATTATCAAAAGCATTTAATGTTTCATGAATGGTATATTTTTCGACAGGACTAAAATTAATATCTCTTATTTTTAGTCTGTGTATATCAGAGGCCAGAACTATTAGGAGTCCAGAACAACGTGGTGTAGTTGGTTTTAAACAACCCCTTTGCCAACATGAAGGCTTATTCTGACTTTCAATTTTTTCAGCTAAAGAACTTAGTTCCAATCCTATACCTAAGCGACCGGTTTTAGATTCTGCAGCAGCAACATCAATATTAGCACAAGCCAGGGCTAAAAACGGTATTATCAGGTATAAATTGATAAATTTCATGGGTTAGTCCATTTATTATATCAGGTTATTAATTTAACTTTTCTAATTAAAAAATTAGTATAACAAAGCTAAATTCACTTGTAAAAAATATAGTTTTCGTCAGGCTTGGCTGAATTATAAAGTAATAGTTTTTTTTGAGTGATATTTAAAACCGTGAATATGGTGAAGTTGGCTTGCTAAGCATGCATTGCACGAATAATAATAATGTAAGGGCGATAGCCAGACGAAGCTTGCCGAGCCAGTAGGCACGGATAAGCGAAGACTGGCGTTACTTAGTTGATAAACTCAGAGGCCAGGAAGTTATGCTTGGACATCGCTTACAGCACATCCAGACGGTGTTTCCAGAGATTGGGCTAGAGCTATAAATTTAGTTTTTATGATGGTGTTAAAAGTAACCTACGGGTGAAATTTAAGTCATGTAAATTATAAATACCTATTTGACCTTACTACATTTTAATGTATATATTTTAATATAATAAATAATGCGTTACTCGCATTAAAGGCAAGGGTTGTTAGAGTATGGCAAAATTAACAATTGGCAAGGGTGTTTGGACCATGGTTTATTGGTCTGATACAATGGGAAAGCAACCAGTAGAAGCTTGGTTTGATGCGTTAAGCGATGAGCAGCTTTCATCAGTTGCTGATGAAGTAAAGTTATTAGAGCAATGCGGTAATGATTTACGGCTGCCGCATAGTAAGGCGCTTAAAGATGGGTTATTTGAATTATGAGAGCGGCGATTTCATTTGAGAATGTACTATTGTTTTCACGGTCGCAAAATCATCATATTGTTAGCAGCAGGTGATAAGGGCACACAAAAATCTGATATAAAAATCGCTCGTGAACGATTACAACGATTGATAAATAAGGACAAGGGAAAGAAATCATGAAATTAAAAAGTTTTGATAAATATTTAGCTACGCGTTTAAGTAAAGCAGAGATTAATGCAATAGAAAAACGAGCCAAATTGGAAAAAAAAGTCCTAGAATGCTTGCAACAAGATATTTCTCAAGCGATGGCCCGATATATGAAAAAATATGATTTAGGTTTTAATGATTTGGTTAAGCATTTAGATAGTAGCCCTACGCATATCGCCAAAATCCAAAAAGGTACTGCTAATCTGACTTTATCCAGCTTGGCTCATTTGTGTGCTAAGATTGGTGAAGAACCAAAGTTGGTATTTAAGAAAAAATAGTTGGCCAAATCAATTTTTGCGTTCCCCCTAAATAACGCTCCATTTGGATAAGTAGGCAGTAAATTAATTGCTCAAAAAATATTATAATCACCAGCCAGGTTGTTTATAGTCAGCTTGTGGTGTTAATTGTTGCAAAGCAAAACCCCCCACGGGTTAAGTGAGGGGCTTAAGATTATTTTAGTGTTTAATATTTAAAACTTAACGACGGTCTTCAAGTTCAAGAGCCTTGTGAGATATATGATTATCACCGAAAGAATACCAAAAAGTACCATCTGGTTTTAATTCAACTTGAAAGTCCGGATAATATCGTTTTTCAAGGCTCCTATCTTCAGAATAAGGTGACACTAAAAGTTTTTCTATTTTCGCTGCTGCACCAAGTGCCGAAATATGATATAATTCTGTGTCTTTAGGTTTAAAAGTATCATATTTGTCATGATCACCCTTAAACCAATCGCCAGGTGTTAATACAACTAATTCTCTGCTTAAAAAATCATCGTTGCAATTTCTAGAAAATTGGTTGACGGATTGTCTTAGGCTACGTACCTGCTCAGCCCTATTTGTTGGCGGATAATGACTCATGGCAACGTGCCGCTCGCCAGATTTACATTTGACCATATATGCCGCAGCGATACAGCCGCACAAGCCATTAGTATATATTAGACCTTATGCGTAATAAGAAAATATAATTAAAGCTGTACAGAGTTGATTTTTTTTAATAGAAGAAGCCGGATAACTAAAGACAACTAAATCAAAAAGAAATCCGGCTAATGAAGCTTCTTAAAAAACTTATCAC
>CANKEI010000046.1 GCA_947481115.1 bacterium | reverse complement strand
GCCAGCTTCTTTAGAGCCACGAGAACCGAAGGTCTCGATCCAAGCTTGAGACTTGAAACGTACGTCATGCGTAGTTGGCAAATAAAGTTGTTTAACGGCTGGACCGTTTAAGGCGTAGTTAATCGCTTTAGAGCTAACCATTAGCCAGAATAAGAAATTCAAGCTTTCAAATGAGATAAAGCCCCAAATTGCGCCGGCATAGATAATTGGCATCATTACAAGTGCAATGCCAACACCTAATAGGCGTGTAATGTTACTTACACCAAGTAGTAGGCAAACTAGTGCTACAATGTTCACATAGCTGCCATATGAACCTAAATATTTAGATAATGCCACGCCGGTGTAATGTTGTTTAGCTAAAATTTGGAAATGGAAGTCAAAAATGGTGACAATGATTTCGAAAAACGAAAGTACGGCAAAAATACCTAATAAGTATTTATGACGGACTAATAATTTAAGGCCTTCTAAGAAACCTGGCTCTTGCTCTTTTTCTTCTTCTTGTTCATTTTTACCGTGGAAAGAAACTAAAAGCTCTTTTGGGGTATTATTAAAGAAGCCGCGTAGGCATAGAATTGAGCCTAGGATTGTCAAAGCGGTTAAGCCAATTGACAATGCGTCAGTTTCTAAGAATGAGTGTGTATAATTTTGGCCGATGGCATGAGGTAGGCCAGCAATTAAAGATGGTCCAACGATGCCACCTAGTTGGCCAATAGCTACGACTAAAGAGAAGCCCTTCTTAGCCGAATCTGGCATAGTGGTATCTGAAGCAATTGCCCAGAATAAAGCTACTAATAGTGAGCCATAGCTTTCAACAAAAACATACCAGGCATAGCCCAAGAATTTGGTGCCCCAAAAAGCTAAGCCGGTACGGGCGGCGATGATTTCAGGCGTAGCTTGACCAATTGGGCTAAGCATTAATAGCGCAAAGGCCACGGTTGCTATAGCATAACCAGTAGATAATAGGTAGAAAACGCGATCACGAGCATATTTGTCTAGTAATTTAGTGTAACCAATCACGATTGGGACTAATAAAATAATTGAAACAGTTTTGGCCCAAGGCAAATTGTCATTGTTAACTAGGCTATGAAAAATAGAACCTTTTAGTACGCGTAGCGTCCAGTACGAGCCGATTACAAAGGTAAAAGTTAGGCCCATGCGTAGGAATTTTTTAAATTCTTCACGATCAAATTGACCAAAGATAGGTTTGCAGATGCTCTGCAGAGAGGAAATAATCACTCGGGATATCCTTATGTAAAAAAGATGTAACTATGTAAATTAAAATTATTGAAGAAAAACAACTCCGGACGGTAAACGTACAGCTATTAATTTTCACATATATCTACAATATGTCAATAGTTGAAATTATGGGCGAGAAAGCTAGGTTTTTAGCTTGCTGGACTCTTGTTAAATTAGCAAAAGTTGCTTTTACATTGGGTAGAACTTTTGCTACTATTACTATTATTAGTATTAGATATTATAAATAACTATAAAAATAACTATAAAAACTATAAAAAATAATAATTATTTAACAAGTAAGAATTGTTTGGGTCGGGTTAGTTTTCGGGGGCTGCCATGGCATTACGCCAGAATAGTGTTTTTAGAGGTTTATTTGGAGTTGATCGGCAAGAGCGTTTAAAATTGCTGTTATTAGCGGCTGCTTTTTTCTTAGTAATCGCTTCCTATACTATCGTCAGAGAATTAAAAGATTCCATTTTTATTGCCTTAGTCGGGCGCGATTTCTTGCCAGACGCCAAAATTTATTCGATGTTTGTGTTGGTGCCAGCGATTATTTTTTATGCTTTCTTAGTCGATCGCATGCGGCGTTATAAATTATTATATTTCTATAGTTTCTTTTATGGGATAGCGGGACTAATTTTTGCTTATCTATTAGGCGACCCAATAACTGGTTTAGCGAACGCGCAAGCTGGTACGCATAGATTAATGGGCTGGTTGTTTTATTTCTTCATTGAAGGCTATGCGCCATTTGTCGTCAGTCTATTTTGGGCTTTTGCCAATTCAGTCAATAGTCCTGATTCAGCTAAGCGCTCTTATGGGTTTTTAGTTTCCGGTTCTAAATTAGGTGGTGCATTTAGTGCGGCCCTAGCTTGGTATTTCTTATCAACTTCGCTGCCGCAAATTGTAAATCTTTCAGATACAGTTAAACATCAAATTTTAATTGTTTTCTCTAGCGTTCTATTGTTACTTGTGCCAATTATAATTTACCTGTTAATTAAGCTTGTGCCGGGTCGATATTTACATGGTTACGAAGCGGCTTATCAAGTAGAAAAAGAACGTGCGGTGGGCGAAGATGAAGAAAAGCCCGGCTTATTGCGTGGCTTGTTTTTATTATTAAAATATCCGTATGTCATGGGCATCTTTGGAATTATTTTCTTCTATGAAGTCTCTAATGTAATTTTAGGTTACCAACGCCTAATTCTAGCTAGTGACTCAGTATTAGGCTGTGGCATATCTGCGCTGAGTTGTAAGTTGTTTGAACAGATTTTTTGGGTACATACGGTTGGTTTTGCGATTTCATTCTTTGGTACCACCTACTTATTAAACAAATTGGGTGAACGCTGGATGTTATTATTGATCCCAGTGCTATCTGGTGTTTTAATGTTCACCTTTATTTTTGCGGGTGTTTTATTGCCGCAATACAGTTGGGCTGTTACCACAATCGTATTTGTGGGTTTGCGGGCCATTAATTATGGTGCGACTTATCCAGTACGTGAAAGCTTATATATTCCGACGATTAAAGACGTTAAGTTTAAATCTAAATCTTGGATCGATGCCTTTGGGACCAAAATCGCTAAAGGTGCTGGCTCTGGAGTAAATATTCTAATGAAATCTGTGATGGCAAATTTTGGTTATTTAATATTTATTTGGTCTTTAGTAACTATTTTTGGCTTAATTGTGGGCTTATGGATTGTGATAGCGCAATTATTGGGCAAACGTTATGATCAGCTAATTAAGCATAACGAAGTTGTTGGTGCTGAAAATTAATTTTAAAGTTAACTACTTAAGAGATTAGCTTAGAAGTTAGTTTTAGTTGTAAAATTCGAGCTTTTTGATAAATTATAAGTCTAGTTTTAAATTAATAATTTTAAATTAATTTACTTATTATTGTGATTTTTTGGTCGATCTAATCTTAAGGGTGGCGGACGGTTTGCGAAACTGTGCCTCTAGATTGACCTTGGTAGTAACCCCGGAAGAGATATTTCAAATGATCGATTTTAAAACATTAATTGATGCCGGTGTCCATTTTGGTCATCAAAAATCCCGCTGGTGCCCTAAAATGCGTCCGTACATCTGGGGTCATCGTGGTGGCGTACATCTAATTGACGTTTCTAAAACTGCTTTGCAATTAGAAAAAGCGGAAAATTTTTTAGAATCAATTGCTCGTGAAAATAAAACTATTTTATTTGTAGGTACCAAAAAAATTGCGCAAATTCCCATTCGTGAAGCTGCAGCATCTTTAAATATGCCATCGGTTACACACCGTTGGATTGGTGGTACTATTACCAATCACCTGCAAGTAAAGAAATCAGTTACTAAATTATTGCACTTTAACGATATCGTAGAAAAAGCTGATATTGCCAATCACACTAAAAAAGAGTTGTCACACTACCGTAAAGTAGTGGAACGTTTGCAAAATAACGTGGGCGGGATCAGTAAGTTATCTTGGCCTATCGGCGCCATTGTGTTGATTGACATTGGTCGCGAAGCTACTGCGCTTAAAGAAGCTATTCAGTGCAATGTGCCAATCGTAGCGTTAGTTGATACTAACTACAATCCAAATGGAATCGATTTTATGATTCCAGGCAATGACGATTCACCTAAGAGCGTCCGTTTAATTATTGAACAATTAACTGCCGCGGCTAAACGTGGTTTCGAACAAGCAGCTAAAGATAAGAACGCTAAAAAAGCGGCTCCAATTGAAGTGCTTGCTGACTTAAACGAAGATATTATTAAGCAAGTAGAAGTGTTGACTTCAGAAGTTGAAGAAGATGCTGAGAAAGCTAAGGCACGTAAAAAATCTGAAGGTTTGGGCGCAAATCGCAAAGGTGCAGATGAGTTGGTAGTTAAAAAACCAGCTGTCGGCGCTAGAAGACCATCTAGTTCAGCACCACGTCGTCCAGCACCTAAAAAATAAATTTAGCTAGTTGCAAGACTGGTTAGGTTAATAGGTTATCTGGAGAGGTGTCTGAGTGGCCGAAAGAGCATGATTGGAAATCATGTATATTCCGAGAGGGGTATCGTGGGTTCGAATCCCATCCTCTCCTCCATAGCATAATCATGGCGGGTACGGTAACGTATCCGCCATTTTCGCGTTTAAGCGCCAAATTTGGAGTAATATGGGGGACTTTTGACCGTTGATAGTTTTAGTTTATGCTTAACATTAACAATTAGCTCTGCTTATAACTATAAATAAAAGTTAAAATCAGGATATTTTTGTGGTACTTGAAGTAAATGTAATATTAATTAATGGAGAGTCATGATGTCTATATTTTCTAATAAATCAAAAAACTTAGGTTTAAATCTGTTTGGCTCGAATATTTCTAGCTTATTGGCAGTACTGTTATTTTTGGGCAGCTCTATTGGCCAACTAATGGCTTTAGATGATCCTAGTGCTAGTGCGGCAGCTGGTGGCCCAGGCGCAGGTGACGCGGGGACTAGTCGCGAAATTCCAGATAAAGCATTGTATAACTTGCTTAGAGCAGCGGTGGATGCCAAAGATTTAGTAAAATTTTCTAAAATATTACACGAAGATAGAGGCTCTGATTTTTGGAACTATAAGGTTAAAAAAAACTTGTTGTTATGCACAATTGTGTCCAAAAATCCACAGGCACATAAAATGGTAAAATTATTATTAGATAACGGTGCAAATGTAGATATGCTCAATGATAAAGATGTTAATGGCGAAACTGTAATAATGGTTGCCGCTGGTTCAAAAAATGAGCAGGTACCAGAAATCATGAAGATGTTGTTACGTGCTGGTGCAGATGTAAATGTTGTGGATAAATCAAACTGGACGCCATTAATGTTTGCCGCTGAATCACAAAATGCAAATGCGTCAAAAATAGTAAAATTATTATTGAAGGCTGGTGCGGGGACAAATATTAATCAATCTAATGTTAATAATTATACTGCCTTAATGTTAGCGGCTGGCTCAGAAAATGAACAAGCTTTACCAATAGTTGCCCAATTAGCAAGAATTTCTGATATAGATATGCATGCTTCGAATAGATGTGGGTATACGGCGCTGTTTTGTGCTGCTATGTTGCGCAATCGTACGGCTGCAAGCATGGTTGAACGGTTATTAAAAGCCGGGGCTGATCCAAATGTCATGGTGCATGATACAGTAGTGCTAGATTTTGCAATTAAGCAGGCAAATTTAAAAATGGTAAAAGTTTTATTAGATCATGGCGCCAATCCGGATGTTTTATCATGGCAAGCAGCTAAATTAATTGAAGTTTATCAGGGTGAAAAATATTACAAGCTCCAAGATATCGGAGCAGTACGGCATGAGATTGCGCTTGCGATCTTAGATAAGCGGGGCGTTAAACTTACCATAGATGATTCTAAAGATGATTCTAAGCGAAAACGTGACGCGGCAGATGAGTCTGATCATAAACGCAGGCGTAGAGGCTGAGACGATGCTGTCGGCGCAGGTGGTGGTAGCGGTGGTGTCGATACTAGATCTGCCTTGGTTTAATTTTTGTAAAATTATAGTTCTAAATTTAGAACCCCTCACTTAACCGTGGGGGGTTTTGCTATATTACGTCTACAGATCATAGCCAGTTTTGCGTTATAAATTGCTGGCAATATCCGTTATATGAAAAATTCCTATAGTCGAGTTATTTAATTGAAAAAAAACAAATAACATGTTAGAAGTAACACGTTAAATTTGCACAGCTGAATTTGCATGATCTGATCGTGTAAATTGTTGATTTATTGAGTTTCAATGAAGCGCTTATCTAGTCTGTTTTTATTATTGCTAGCACTAAATTTTATTACGCCAATACAAGAATTGCAGGCGTATAATTATACTCAAGTCGATGGGCCTGTTTTCTCACAGGAAGATCCAAATTATAATTATCCCAAACCTACAGTTACTACTGGTCAATCTAAATTACGTATCCCATGTATTATGGCTGGCAAAGATAATTCGTCAGCAACAGCGCAGAACAATAATTTTGTACCAGTGCCAGATTTTACAACTGGTACAGTGCAAGATTTCGAGGCATATTTTGAAAAAGCTGAACTTACAGAGGCAGCGATTTTAAATTGGTATCCAGCTTACATGAGCGACAATTTTATTACGGCCATTAAAAAGTTTTCTGATTATAATCAAAAATT
>CANKEI010000045.1 GCA_947481115.1 bacterium | reverse complement strand
TATACTCAGACTGTGACTTAATATTAGCTGTTGTGCAAATCATTTGAAATAAACTGTGATAAAAACTTTCTAATTTTACATGGAGCGGGTACGGTACTTTAGCGAACAATGTCCGTAATAAGCTCATGGCTTCATCGAGATCACTATTATTCCAGGCTTCCCAAAGTTGTGCGGCAACACCTTTAATTTCTGCAGCATCAGTATCAGTAAAAATGGCTAATAAATAATCTTTGGCAGCGGTACGTACTTCACGATTAGGATAACCTAAACGATATATATCACGTTGTGCATCATGACTAGTAATGGTTAAATAACCAGTTTGAAACATTAAAGCTGGTAATGATACCATGCCAATATCAAAAACGCCTAATGTATCATTGGTAATGGTAAATTTTTCTGGGTCTAATAGCTTATATTCCGAAGCGCGATATTTTTTTTGGAGTTCTCTAATTAAAAAAGTTGGCGTACCTGATTGCGTCCAAAAATTTTCAAATTTATTTTTAGCAATCGCATTGGTGATTGAAAAGGGATTATATACAGTGGCTATAGTTTCACTAAAACTGTACCCATTATACCAATCTCTAAGCTGCTCGCGTAATATGGCAATATCATGATTATTTTTTTGGGCCCAATCAGCTAGATATGATTTAAAATAGTAATCAATTTCTGTATCAGTATACCCACAAACAGCACCATATTTAGAGTCAAGTGTTAATACTGCTAAATTATTTAATCCTGAAAATAAACCGGCTTTAGAAAAAGAAGTTACGCCCGTGATAAATACAAAATTGATTAATTGACCAAGGCCTTTAATTGTTCTGAATAAAGCTTGCAAGTTATCACGAATTTGTAGGGATTGTTCTGGATAATCTATTTTTTGTACAATTGGGCTGTCATATTCATCGATTAAAATTGCTACATATCCAAATTGTGCATGTAGCGCGTAGACGATATTACGAAAAGCTGAAATTGGCCGAGAGAAATCAATTGTAATTTGAAGTTCGTATTTATCAATGATCTTAACTAACATTTCACTAAATTCAATATCAAAATTAGCAACATTCTGAACTTCTAGCATAGAAAAATCTAGTTTTATGACACCATGTGGTTTCCAACTATAATCAGTATTGGCAATGGCTAGATTTTCAAATAAAATTTTATTACCAATTAAAACTTCATATAGGGTCGACACTAGTAAAGATTTACCAAAGCGTCGCGGTCTAGCTAAAAAATAATATTTATAACCAGTGATAAGCATTTGATGAATATAGCTAGTTTTATCGATATATAAATAATCTTCAGTGCGTAGCGTGTGAAAATCACTGATGCTGATAGGCAATTTTTGCAACATAACTGAGCTCTTTAATTTTATAATCTAATTTTTTAATGTTTTTAGATTACCAGAATTTTAGTAAATATATTTTTTATTTTATAGCTTTAGTAACAGATAGTGGCGACTGTTTAACGTTTGGTTTGTCGAATCAGTTGGGATGAAAAAATTCTATCTGGGATCACGATTAACTTAAGTGAATGATTATTTTTTTACAGTAATTAGTTTTGGGTGTAGAAATAGTTGAAGTAATCATAAGCTAGCCAGGGTTAATTTGAACTATGCGTAAAATTTATAAATTATTAGTTAGTTTAATTTTAATAAATAGTTTTTTGGGATCAAGTGGGGTCCTAAGTGTCAATAATTTTACGCCCAAAATTACGATTATTACCTCAGTTTATAATAGTGACCAGTTTATCGAGGGTTTTTTAGCGAATATTACGCAACAGACTATTTTTGATCAGTGTGAGCTGATTTTAATTAATGCTAATTCACCGGGCCAGCTAGAAGAAGCTGTGATCTTAAAATATCTCAAGAAATACTCCAATATAATTTATCAGCGCTTAGCACAAGACCCCGGAATTTACGGAGTCTGGAATTTGGGGGCTAAGCAAGCCCGGGGCATTTATTTAACTAATGCCAATGTTGACGATCGTCTACTAAATAATTGCTATGAGCTACATGCCCAGGTATTAGATAATTATCCAGATATAGCACTGGTTTATTCAGATTGTTATATTACTGAGCGGCCCAATGTTACGATTGAAACAGTTGCACGTTGGAATAGTACTAATAAACCGGAATTTTCACCAGCCAAGCTTAAACGTTGGTGTTTGCCGTCTTTTAACCCTCTGTGGCGCAAATCAGTTCATGAGCTGTGTGGCTACTTCGATGAAGAGTTTAAAATCGCCGGTGATTACGAAATGTGGCTTAGAATGGCGAGTATGGGTTTGAAATTTAAAAAATGTCCCGGAATTTTAGGAATCTATTATTTTAATCCTAATGGCCTATCTACGCCGAACGGTAAAAATATGATTAGATTAACTCTCGAAAGAAATTGGATTCGTGAACGGCATAAAGATTTTCTGGAAAAACCAGATTAGTGTAACGATTGTGATCTTATTGCTACTAAGTTTAACTAACCATAGTTTTACAATTCCGCATTATTACTGCACAGCGGCTGATAGCAACTATTACCATAAGTTATTAAATCTAATTGGTTCGATTCACGCTAGTAATTATGAAAGTTTAGCTGAGATCGCAGTTTTTGATCTGGGATTTACAGAAATTCAAAAAACTAATTTAACTAGCATGGAAAAAGTTAAACTTTATCAAGTTGAGTTAGTACACCCCGATTTATTAAAATATTTTAAGACTAGCTCCAACGGTCGGACAGTAAGGGGCTGGTATGCCTGGAAGCCAGTAGTAATTAAACAGGCGCTGGATTTATTTCCCTATGTTTTGTATATCGATGCCGGGGCCGTAATTCTTAAGCCGTTAGATAATTTATTTAAGCATATCGAGCAACAGGGTTATTTTTTGATGACCTGTGGGCCCCATACGATTGCCGATACGATTACTAAAAATATTAAAGAGCGGGTTTTGCCCCAACTGTCCAATCGTTTGCAGTCACCGAATTTTATCGACACACAGTTCACTAAAATATTAGCCCCCGATAGTTTTAAGATCAGCGCTGGCCTGCAGGGTCTCTCGCGCGATCACCAGCTAGCTTACCATAATTATCTTTTACCTATGTATCAGCATGCCCGAGATTTAGATTTATTTGCTGACGATGGGACCTCTAAAAATGGTTTTGGATCTGGTCGACATGATCAACCATTATTTAGTATCTATGCTTACTTAAATAACTTAACTATCAACTCTGAGGGCGTTTCGCATATTATAGCTGATGGCGTAGACCAGCAGATTCATATCCATTGGCATCCTGACTGTATCTCTGACCAGCACACGGCCATCTTTCAGTGTCGTAATCGCGCGGGTAAATATAGTAATTTAATTAATAAAATTAAATATAAATCAGTTAATAACTAAGCATTGAAATATTTTTATGTTTAATACTCTTGTATTTTAAGTTTCGCATTATCTATGCTCACTCACCTATAGGGGATATTTTTAGTTGGGGAGTTAGTCTATGTATAATCTTAAGCTTAATCGTAAAATTACGAGTCTCTTTTTAGGGCAGTTATTTCTAGCACAGCTAGGCTTGAGCACTTATTTTGTACCAATTAATTGTTTTAAGCTTGATCGGGTAATTCTAGCTACCGATGCTAATCCGATGTATCTCGAATTCTGGCCAGTGGCTGCCAAAGTTTGGCAGCAAGTAACTGGCTTACGGCCCACGTTGGCACTAGTAGCAGATAGTTCTGTAGTAATAGACGAAACGTTGGGCGATGTAATTAGATTTGAGCCAATTCCGGGAATTTCGACCTCGTTACAAGCGCAGGTGATTAGATTATTGCTGCCCGCTTTTTTTCCAGATGACGGTTGTTTACTGTCAGATATCGATATGATCCCATTGCAAAAAAACTATTTTATTAACAGTGTGATTAATGTTCCAGATGATTTTTTTGTAGTTTATCGCAATCGGGCTTATAACGACCAAGATAATCACTATCCGATGTGCTATAACGCGGCTAAGGGTAGAGTATTTGCGGAAATATTTGGAGTCTCTGGGGTTAATCGAGCTGAAATTATGGCAAATATTAGAACTATTATTATAAACTGGGCACAGTTAAAGTATGGTTGGGGTACTGATGAAATGTGCTTAGTCTGTGAACTTGAAAAATGGCCAAATTATGCGAACAAATGCATTAAATTAAATCATAGTGGTGGGCCACGTGTTGACCGCAGTAGATGGAAGTATGATTTAAGATGGTTGCAGCTTGGTGGCTATATAGATTCACATATGTTGCGACCATATTCACAGTACAAAACTGAAATTGATCAATTGGTAGCATGTTTAGCCATTAAATAATTATTTGACGAAACGAGTTTGCTTGGTTACGACTCTATTTATAATGCGTTTATTATCTTGCCAAATGCTACCCATTGGAAAGATCACAAATTTATGATTACCAATCATTTCAGCTGCGCGTGCAAAATATGATTGAGATCTAATTAGGCCATCACATTGCGACATGATGCTCAAATCTTCAGCGATTCTAGTAGAGTAAGTTTTAGCTCGATTATCTAGATAGTAAAGCTTAATATTCGGTTTATTAAGTTTGTTTTTTAAACGTTCGACTAAGTTAATTGGATCTTTATCGTCGGTGAATATTTGGGCAAAAATTGGTGAATTATCTAGATCATTAGATAATTTAATTAATTGGTCAATATAGTATTGTTCTGGCGGGAATTTTAAATCGAAAACATAGGCAACTTTATCTAGCAATAAGGGGCCTGAAGCATTGCCATAGGCTATAATGTGATTTTTAATCTCGGGATATGTTAAATCCAGTTCCCATTGAAATGGATATCGATCATAATTGGTTTCGTATTTTACTTGTGCGCGATCAAATTCGAACAGTTGCTCAGATGCTAATTGGCCATCATAGAACTGACCGCCGCCATTCCCTTTGCGAATATGTACCGCAATTGAAATTTGGTTTTTAGGCATATATTCAATAGAGTAAACTTGTTTTAATTGTAAAATTTGTTTTAAATTCTTGATTGATTCTGGCGCTATATGATTAATTTGGGTATTTAGAGCGATTTCAAAAATTATATTATTATTACTATTTAGGTTATTAATAAGTTCGGTTTCAGATAAAATTTTTAGTGCACGATAATTAGCTAAATCACATGTAGGATTATTTTTTAAACTATTTAAACTATCATCAAATAAAAACAGGTTTGAATCTCTAAAAGATTGATAATAAAACGGCAAATTGTACTTTTGCGCCAAGCTATAAGCATTGCAAAAAGTGGCGATTTTATCGCCCAAATCACCCTCGCGCTGATGTGTAATCAAGATTTTATTGATTGGAGAAGATTGAGCGTGACTGTCACCGAAGATGTAAATTGATTGGTTTAATTTGCGATCAATTGCTTGCGAGTAAACTGACGGCATGATGCTGCTAAATAGTAATAAGATACATAGTTTAAATTTTAAATTTATAAAGAAATTAGTAATCATAAGCATGCTAATTTACCTACAGGATCAAATATTATCACGATATTTACGCTGGGTATTCTTTATTAAATCTTCCCAATATTTAAAATATATTTTTTCTAATTTGGCCATTTTGTTTTAACAGCGCTATATGTGTGCGAGTCAATTAAGGGGGCATATTTAGGGCGTTGATTGATCTCGGCAGTAGTTTTATGCACCAATTCTAATTTAATTTTAGTGTCGCTTAATGGATTCGAAACATTATAGATATACAAAATTTTAGTAATAAATTTATGATGCTCGCGGGCCATTTCTAGCATGGGATACATAATAGCTAGGTCACAAGCAACTTCAAAAAAGTTGTGATTACGATCTTTAAAGTCTTGGGGGTCTATTTTTTGAAATAGCCAAGCGTAGTAAGTTCGTAAATGTGTAGCTACAAAATCTAATTTGCGAAAGTCGCCTTGTGTGATAATTTGTTTTGGATACGCTTTTACACCAGACTGAAATTTACAGTTTTCGGGATAAAATTTATAGCTGCCATAAGTTAACCAGATATTTGAGTCAGCATAAATTTGATTTAAGTAAGTTAAAACTTGGTTATCAGCGGCAAAATCATCGCCGTCTAAATTAATTATAATTTCATGAGGTTTACATTGTTGATGAATAACCTCATAGAAATTGCACATCGCGCCTTTGCGCACAGGGTTATTAATAATCGTAACCATAGATTTTTTAGGGTGCTTAGCTATAAGATTAGCTGCAATATCATAAGTTTTATCAGTACAACAATCGCAGGTTAGTATAATTCGATAGTGGTCAATTGGATAATCTTGATCTAGGGCTGAGTTTAGATTTCTTTCGCAAAATTGTGCATTATTATATGAATTAATAATGAAAACAAAATCTTTATAGTCAGCTAAAACTGTTGATGTGATAAATAATAGTAATAAGCTAAATTTATTTTTCATACCAACTCTTTTTTCAGTGATCTTAAAATTTCTGCAACACTAGCAAGCTTTCTATTAAATCGCAACTACAATTATAAGTTTACATTTAATGATAATAGATTTAAATTTTGGCTTGTTTTTAATTTATGATTTTAATTTTTATTGAGGTTGTTTCACAACTCAGTTTACCTAAAAACCGGAACTTTTTATTTTGCAGAATAATATGAACTTATCACTTTGCACTGACAGCTTTGGTTATATTTTCTTATTACGCATAAGGTCTAGTATAATTTTTGGGTTTGATAATCTGAGGAACGATAACATTGCTGTTCGGTGGCATCAATCGACACTTCTCTAAGATCAGGATGTTTTTCTAAAAAATCACGCCAGTTGTTAATGCGTTGATTTGGTGAAATTTGGG
>CANKEI010000044.1 GCA_947481115.1 bacterium | reverse complement strand
GGCTCGTTATTTCACCACTGGAAACTCATTGGCGGAAAGGAAATCTATGTTTAAACGATTGTTCAGTCGGAGCCGTATGACGCGAGAGTGTCCCGTCCGGTTCTACGAGGGGCCCCAAGGTTTAACCAAAGGGTCTACTCACCAAAAATCAAGAATTATACAATTTTTACTAAGCACAGTATTAGTTTTGCATAGTGCTAATAGTTTTGGTGCCCATGCTGATGGCGAATGGACCAAGGTTACAAAAAAGTCCAAGGTTCTAACTAAGGCCCAAAAAGCTCGTGCCAAACAAGCCAAACTAGCCGTCATTACTACAACTACTGATGAAGAATTAGGCAAACTTGCTACGCAATTTAGTAGAGACATTGCAGCTCTAGAAAAAAATCTCTGCACTCTAGAAATAGAGCTTAACCCATCAGACAGAGCTAAAGAAATTCTTAGACTACAGGCGCTTCATCGAAAAATCAGCGCTACAGACACAATTCGCGAATCCAAATATGCGCCATTGCGAGAACGATTAGAAAGCGATATTTCGATGGTAACACTCTGGCAAGAGCGAGTAGCTGATGCATCATTAAGAGCTGCTAAATTTACAGCTATGGGAACAGGTAAGCACTTAACCGCTGAAGAAGCTAGCGCAACTTTAGCTGCTAGAGCTGCAACTAAACGTATGGCTAATAATCGTGCAAAACAAATTAGAAAAGCCAAAGCCGCACATCAAGCTCGCATCGCCGCTGCTGAATCAGATAAAAAATAACATTAATTTTTGACTATTCCCCAGCTTTGTCTAAATTATTACTACTATGATCGAAAAAAATTATATTCACCTAAATGCTGAAGAAAAATTACGCCAGAAATGGGCCGCAGAACAAACTTATGCCCCGGAAAATAATCCGGGGCCACTGTTTAGTGTCGATACGCCACCACCAACAGTTTCTGGGTCACTCCATTTAGGCCACGTATTTTCTTATACTCAAGCTGACATCATCAATCGCTATAAACGCATGCAGGGCTTTTCAGTATTTTACCCAATGGGCTTCGACGACAATGGCTTAGCTACTGAAAGATTCGTTGAGAAAAAATTAAAAATTCGCGCCCAAGATTTAACCAGAGCTGAATTTATCGAACTCTGCCTGCATGAAACTAAGTTAGCCGAAGAAAGCTTTCAGGCGCTATGGGAACGTTTAGGTTTATCAGTTAATTGGAACTATTGCTACTCGACTATCTCACCATTGGCCCGCAAAATTGCGCAAGAATCTTTTATTAGGTTATATCAAGCTGGTCATGTTTATCGCAAGCAAGAACCCGCACTTTATTGTA
This sequence comes from bacterium, assembly GCA_947481115.1. Lineage (GTDB taxonomy): Bacteria > Babelota > Babeliae > Babelales > JABDEC01 > CANKVQ01. The sequence continues at coordinate 5,944 of CANKEI010000044.1, read as the reverse complement.
CTACTTGCCAAACTTCAGTTGCACAAGCAGAGCTCGACGACCAAGAAGTACCATCAGTCTTTAATAACATTAGATTCACGCTCGCTAACAACTCACAAGTACCTATAGAACAAAATTTAAACACTAATAATAGTATTAATAATCCCCAAGTAAATTCTCATGCAAATACTAACTCTGTTAATAATTTAGCTGAATTGGTTATCGCTACTACTAGACCAGAATTACTATCTTCTTGCGTTGCACTATTTTACCACCCCGAAGATGCTAGATACACACACCTAAAAAATCAACAAGCTCTAGTTCCAGTTTTTAATTACCAGGTGCCAATTTTAGCTGACCCGTTAGTAAATCCCGAAAAGGGCACTGGCTTAGTCATGTGCTGTACTTTTGGTGATAAAAATGACATCGAATGGTATAAAAGATTTAAGCTACCGTATAAACAATCAATTGGCTTAAATGGTCGCTGGCTAGAAACTACTGGCCCATTAGCTGGTTTAAAAGCCCATGATGCCCGCGCTAAAATTTTAGAAATTTTAAAAGAACAAGATTTAGTATTAGCCCAAACGCCAATCTCACACAGCGTTAATACTCATGAACGCTGCAAAAAAGAGATTGAGTACGCCGTACTATCACAGTGGTTTATTAATATTTTAGATCATAAAGCTAAATTTTTAGAATTAGCTGATCAGATCAATTGGTATCCTAAATTTATGCAAGTTAGATACCGCGACTGGGTCGAAAATTTAAGCTGGGATTGGTGCATTTCCCGCCAAAGATTTTATGGCATCCCATTTCCAGTTTGGCACTGCCAAGATTGCCAAGCTATACTGTTGCCAGAAGTTGGTAGCTTACCAGTCGATCCTCAAGCAACAAACTATAGTTCAAATTTTGGCTCAAATAATAATAATAATAATAATTTAAATACTTGTACCAAGTGTCATAGTACTAATCTTAAACCCGATACTGACGTAATGGACACCTGGAACACGTCTTCGCTTACGCCCCAAATTTGCTATAGCTTATGGGCTCAAAATCACAACCCGGCAAATCCCAATCAAATTTTTACTAACCAAACTTTTGACCCTGAGTTTACTAAAAACTTCTTACCCATGAGCTTACGACCACAAGCCCATGATATTATTCGCACCTGGGCTTTTGATACAATCGTGAAATCCTATTTTCACTTTGGCCAAATTCCATGGCAAAATATTATGATCTCGGGTCATGTATTAAGCGGGGACAAAGAAAAATTATCTAAATCCAAAGAGAATAGTAAGACCACACCCGAAGCTTTATTAACGCAATATTCAGCTGATACGGTACGCTACTGGACAGCATCTGGCAATCTGGGTGGCGATATCGCGTTCTCAGAGAATCAATTAAGAATTGGCGGTCGATTAGTCACTAAACTTTGGAACGCTTTTAGATTTTGTGACGAACACTTAAGTGTAGATTTTGTGCCTGCCCCACTCTCTCCCGCTCATATCGATGGGGAACTATTGCAACAAGCCTCTAACTTAGATTTAGTTAACCAATGGATCTTGCATCAAGCATCGGAAACTTTTGCAACTTACCAAAGTTATCTCGACAAATACGAATTTGGCTTAGCACTAAATACTGTCGAAAGATTTTTTTGGGCCGATTTTTGTGATAATTATCTAGAGCTAATTAAGAACCAGCTATTTAATCCGCAAGAATATACTTCGGAAACTGCCCAGGCCACTAAAAACACACTCTACCAAGTTGGGCTCAGAATTTTGCAACTATACGCACCATACTTACCCTATGTCACTGAAGAATTATATCTTAATATTTATGCGAAACATTTAGAACCTGGCTCAGTACACCAGACTAGATTTAGTTTAACCCAAACTAAGTTTGATTTTTCAGCTAGTGCACTATTAATGGGCCAAATTAATAATTTAATTTCCCAAGTGAGAAAATTAAAAAGCTCAAACCAGTTATCGCTAAAAACTGGCTTAACTGAATTAGTGATTAGCTGCGATAATCATCAAGCCGCACAGCTTAAGCCACATGAACAATTAGTTCGTGGTATCACTCAAGCAGCTAAAATTAGTTACAGCTCGGTTGAATTTAATATCCCTGAATTATTGCAAGTTGATAATACTTGGTCTGCGCAACTAATTTTTGATTATCACGAGCAAGCATAACTCTATACAGTTGCAAAACTGTCGCCTTTAATATACAGTTTTAGCATGTTAAAAATTGTCTCGTATACCTTAAGTAACAACAAAGAACCGTTTATCGAATGGCTAGAATCATTAGATAATCAAACCCAAGCTATCTTAGCAGCTAGACTAAATAGGGTTAGGTTAGGCAATTTTGGAAACTGCGAACCGGTTGGCTTAGGCGTATCAGAATTAAAAATTTTCTATGGACCAGGATATAGAATTTATTTCGCTAAAGATAGAACCACCCTAGTTGTGCTATTACTTGGCGGAGATAAAGGTACTCAAAATCAAGATATTAAAAAAGCTCAGCGTTATTGGGCAGATTATAAGGGGAAAAAACATGGCTAAATCTCAAGACGCAAAAAGACGTATGCCTAGAGACTTTAAAGATTATTTACTTAAACGATTACAAGATCCAGAATTTGCCAGGACATATTTAAACGAAGCCCTTGTAGATGATGATCAACGCGTCTTTTTATTGGCGCTTAAGGACGTCTTAGAAGCTTATAATAGCAATATGTCTGCCATTGCCAGAGAAGCACAACTTAGTCGTCAAAATCTCTATGGTATCTTATCGGATAAGGGCAACCCAAAATTAACTAGTGTGCGATCTGTGCTGCATGTATTAGGTTTAAAACTAGCTGTTCAACCTGATTTACCTAATAAGCATAAATAAGTCCTGCATAAAAGAATACAATTGTTAGCCATATTAAAAACAAACTTCAAAGCAAATTTATGATCTTGATCCAAAATAACCAAGTAGCTGTTCCCATAAATCTTAAGAAATTAAAATCTGATATACAAAAAATTCTCAAAACTTTAAAACTAAGTCGTTTTGATATTAGTATTATTTTAAGCGATAACCAAACTATACATGATTATAATCGCGACTATCGACAACAAGATAAGCCGACTGATATTTTGTCTTTCCCCTATCACCCTGATTTAAAACCAGGCGCTAAAATTACGGTACTTATACCCGAAGATCGCAATTTGGGCGATTTGATTCTCGCACCGCAATACATTTTAGATGATCTACCCCGCTGGGAACTAGATTTTGAAGCACGCCTAGAAGTTTTACTAGTACACGGTATTTGCCACTTACTGGGTTATGATCACATTGTCGATTCTGACTATGAAATTATGAAATCAGAAGAAGCCCAATTATTAAAAAGTTTGCGTGATCGTTAAAATTGCCATAGCCTGTCTTTTTATGCTACTTTAAGTTTTAACTTTCAAATAGCACAACTTGAACCTGAAGAATAAATTTTATGAAATTTTTAAGAAAAATAATTTCTAGGGGATTATTATGCTAATTAAGCGTAATATCGAAGCAATTTTAGGCGATTATGCCAAATTTCCGGCGGTGGCAATTTTAGGGCCTAGGCAATCTGGTAAAACTACTTTAGCTAAAAAATTTTTTGCTAATCATAAATTTTTGTCGCTAGAAGATCCAGCTACGCGTGAATTTGCACTTTCTGATCCACTGAATTTTTTACGCTCAAATGAAAATCAATTTGGTCTAATCTTGGATGAGTTTCAGTATGTCCCACAAATTATGTCCTATATTCAACTCGAAGCTGATAGTAAAAATCGCCCGGGTTATTTTGTATTAACTGGTTCACAAAACTTTTTGATGAACCAGGCGATTACGCAATCGCTAGCTGGTCGCGTCGGAATTTTAACTCTATTGCCCTACTCAATTAACGAACTAGCTCAAAATCAACTTTTACCAGATTTTTCAAATAACTTAATTATTAATGGCAGCTATCCTAGACTGTATACCGAAAAATTAATCGCCCAACAATTATATAGCTCTTATATTCATACTTATATTGAACGTGACGTGCGACAATTAACTAATGTAGGCGACTTAAATGTATTTCAGACTTTTATTATGTTATGCGCTGGCCGCGTTGGACAACTGTTAAATATTTCAGATATCGCAGTTAGTTGTGGCATTAGTGCCCCTACAGCTACTAAATGGCTAGCTATTCTAGAAGCTAGTTATATTGTATTTAGATTGTCGCCGCACTTTAAAAATTTTAATAAACGCGTGGTACATAAACCAAAATTATATTTTTATGATACGGGCATCGCTTGTAATTTATTAGGTGTTAATCAGGATAAAGATTTATCAGCCAGCCCATTTCGCGGCCCTTTATTTGAAAATCTCATAATTGCAGACTTGATGAAACAGTTTCAAAATTTGGGGCAACGACCAACTTTATATTTTTGGCGCGATAAAAACGGACATGCCGAAGTCGATGCTTTAATCGAAGTTGCCAGCCAATATTTAATTCCGATTGATATGAAAGCTTCAGAGACTATTTCTAGCAACAATTTTTTCAACAGCTTAGAATTTTGGAATAAAATCGCAACTACTGAACCAGAACATAATTATGTAGTCTATGCTGGCACTGAAAATCAAACTCGCGCTAAAGGCAAGATTATTAGTTGGCGCAATAGTGGCAAATTAGTCAGCACTATTCTAACTAAAGACTATTAAGTTTATTTTTAGGGGCTGGAAATTTTATCACAGCCCCTAGTTTTTTAAATTTTAGCTCGCTGCTAAAACTTCAATTTCAAATAATAACGGTGCATTAGCTGGGATTAGATCTCCGGCACCACGAGCACCATAACCCATATCTGATGGGATAGTTAACAAGTAAGTACCGCCAACCTGCATTTTCTGTAACCCTTTATCCCAACCAGCAATTACTTGGCCTGCGCCAACTTTAAATTTAAATGGTGTGCGACCAGGCTTTTTACTGCTATCAAATTGAGCACCTTTTTTATCATCTTTGGTGTTGTCATGTAGCCAGCCAGTGTAATTTACAGTTACAGTCTGACCAGCTTTAACAAAAGCCCCATCATCAGCTGCTTTGATTACGTCATGACTTAAAACAGTTGGAATTGTAGACATCGTTGATTTATTTCCTGAAATACGTTTGATTTGATTTTGATTTGTATCTGCTAACTTAGTAGTTGCTGTTGATTCAACAGCTTTTGATTTATTTTTTTTACTTGTAGCAAAGTTTAATTTATGTCCCATTAAAATTGAACTTAATAAGATTATACTTAGTTTAAATTTAGACATATTGCTTCTCACCAATAATTTAATTTTTGTAAATAATTTAACTTTCACAAAAATTAATTGATTTTAATTTACTAACTTAATTATAAGAACTACCTAATTTTTGTAAATTTCCAATTTCTCACAATTAAGCTATAGTAGGTTTTAGAGCATACTGGAGCATAGATGCACATCAAAAAATTAGATCTAATATATATACTGTTTTTATTGATTATGCCGGCAAATAGTTTAGCTATTGCACTAAAACAATTACCTAAACCAAATTTAAATTTGCCAGAAAATTTTCCTGGACCTAACAATGGCAATGGCACATGTGTGATTAATATTTTGACTAGTAGTACACAGCAAGCCACTGAACAAGCTACTGGAATTGCCACTAATATGACCCAAAGAACAGCACAGCTGCAAGAGCAACTTCAAGCGCAGCTACAAGAGCAAATCACAGCACAGCTGCAACAACAAATCACAGCGCAGCTGCAAACCCAAATGACCACTCAAATCAATGAACAAGTGCAGCAACAGGTCCAAAAACAACTCCAAGAGCAGCTACAATTGCAAGCTCAAAAACAGCTTCAAGAGCAATTGCAGAAACAGACCCAAGCACAACTTCAAAAACAGGCTCAAAAAAGCAATTGGGACAAGTTGCAACAAGCTG
>CANKEI010000043.1 GCA_947481115.1 bacterium | reverse complement strand
CTTCATGCATAAAAATAGCTTGCGCCCGTGATAATTCACGAGCTGTACCATTCTTTTTTTCAATAAATTGCTTTAAAGCATTGATTTGGATTAGGGTTAAACAATTTTTTTTTGGCATACATTTCTCTTTAGGTCTTCATCACAATAGATGCTTCAGAGAAATATTTTACCAATTTATTAAAATTAAATCGCTAATTTTTAGTCCACACTTAGCGGCCGAGCTCTATATGTGCAATGCTGGACGGTGAAAACCATCATCAGAATGAATATTTGCACCGGCTAAAAGTGCCGCTTGAACAGCATTTTTATCGCCATTTTCTACAGCCTGCCATAACAATCGGTTTGCTTGGGCTTGCGTCACAGAACTGCCACCACTACCAGCTGCGGCTGCCTCGAGATTGATCGTCAAACTACTGCCTAAAAATAGCACTAATAACGACCCTAAACCCAAAATTCTCTTAATATTTGCAATTAACACTAGGAAACCTCCAAATTATATAAAACTTACATTTATCCTGAGACACTGCGCCCGAAAAAATAGACCCAATAGATCTATAAACTTAAAGTAACAAATTAGCAGCTATAAAAACAAGAGTTTAGGTCAGGATCTAGTGTTATGCTGAGAATAAGTAAATTCAAACACTAAAATATAAATTTTGTGATTTATTGGTAATCAGGAGCCAAATATGATTTATTTAGACCCCAAGAGCGATATCGCGTTTAAAAAATTATTTGGCAATATTACCCATAAAAATATCTTGATCAGCTTCTTAAACAGTATTTTACAGCGCCCTGAAGGGTTAAAAATTGTCGAATTACCAAAATTCACAAAAAAGCTCGACCAGTTGGAAAATATTCTAGAAAAATGGGCCTATTTCATGAAAAACGCTGAACACCTGCAATCTGCACCCGCTTCTTTTAAAGAAAAAGAACTCACCGATGCTTTTAATATCTTAGCACAAAGCAATTGGCCTAAACCTGAATTAGAAAGTTATGACCGTTACTTAGATAATATTCGCTCTGAGATGAATCAACTTGAAACAGCTGAAGCTAAGGGGTTAGAAAAGGTAAAAATTCAAATTGCCATTAAATTACTTAAAAATGGTACTGATATTAATACCATTGCTGACTTGACTGATTTGAGTATTGAAAAAATCAACAGCCTCAAATAGCCATCCTGAACCACCCGCATAAAAATAAATCGAATAGATATGGATCTCTAAACCTAAAATAACAAACTAGCAGCTATAAAAACAATAGTTCAGTTCAGTCTGAGATATTATTTAGATATTATTAGTTGGTTTTCGAAAATTTAGACATCTGCAAATTACGATCTGGCACAGGCTTACTATATAAAATAATTTTATATAAACTTTATTAGTAGCCATGCTGATTTGTTTTAACTAGCCACCTATAATTGCTTTATAGACACTCTTGAATTACAATAGGCACAGTATTTTTGAGTATTTAAGCATCAGAATTGTAGTTATCTAAATGAAGCCCCGACAAATATTACGCCTATGGTTACCATTAATAATAGCTTTAAGTGCTGCAACTGTTACAACTATTAATCATACTATTGCTACTAATAGTACCATTAATACTGAAGCTAAATCTAAAGAAACTCAGCTAGAAATCTGGGGTTGTCGTTGGGAAGAAAACGAATTCACCATGGGCTTAAAAACCCGCCTCGAATACCTATATGGCAAAAATTGTAATATGTTCAGCGGTAGCCCGCTTGATCAAACTATGTTTATGCAGGGAATTTGGGATCTAAAAACTAAAGCTAAAATTGGAAAATTTCTCGAATCTTATCTCACAATCAGAAATAAATATTTGTGGGGCAGTCCCGACTCAATTGCCAATACTTCAACTAATACACTAAAATTAGCGGATGCTAAAATTGGTGAACATAGTCACTTTTTAAGTAAACAGATTTTTTGGTTACGTGAAGGCTGGGTCGATATTAATTTGAATCATACAATTGGTGTCGATACTGAGGGCGCACAGCACTTTAAGACTGGTTTATTCCCCTATGAATTGGGCCGCGGAATTTCGTTCGGCTCTGCTTATGCTGTTTCTCCAGGACTATTGGGATTTTATGCTGACGCCGTAGTCGACCAAAATACACCAGGTTTTTTATTGTATGGCGACTTGGTTAAAGATCGGGTGCTTTACGATATTTATTTAGGCATTTTACATAATGATAGTGATAATTTTGGACGCGTAAACGAAAAAATTTATTTACAGCAAAAAGATCCTAGCTGGTATGGCGCCCGCGGCTTTGGTCATGTAAATTTTGCATTGGCTACCAGATTATTTTGGTTCCCTTTGAAAAAAAGTTGTGGCGACCCAGCAACGCTTTCATTTGAACCATATTTTATGTACAATCACGACCCAGAATTAAAAATTGAATTCCCAGCAGATTCTGCCAGTAATTTAATCACGTTGGGCTTAGCTAGTGAGTGCGAAACTGACCAATTTCAGTTTGGCTTTGAATTTGCGGCAAATTTTGGACACCAATCTGTGAAAGGCTGGGATAGTAATATTATAGAAATTGATGCTAGCGACACCGGTAGCTTAATCGAACAATATAATAAAGTTTTAACTAGCAATCCTAAAACTAATCCTAATGCAGCGCATGCTCCGGCAAGTGCCGCCAATAAAGTTATAGTTAGCAAGTCAGCTAATAACTATCAACTCAATGGCCAAGCGATTGGTACTAGCGGGCTCTACAATAGTATCGATAGATTTACACCGCCATACACTAATAAATATACCGGTTTTATGTTTGTAGTAGATGGTTCTTATATTTTTAAACCAGAATTAAAACTATCTGGCACACTTGGCTGGGCCACTGGTGACGAAAATCCCAATAAAGATTTAAACAATTTTAATGAAAGTAGTATCGATGGTGATTATAATGGCTTTATCGGTTTACAAGAAGCCTATTCGGGCAAACGCGTAATTTCACTTTTTGTAATTGGTGCCAACACCGTAGTTCGACCAACTTCAGCACCAACTGATAGCTTGCAAGGTACCACTTTTGGCTCAGATTCACCCGGCTTTTCAAATCTAATTTACGGTGGCATAGCACTAGATCTAAAATCTAATTTTTGCACTAAAGCAATCGACTGGAATTTTGGTTTATTAAGTTATTGGCAAGATATCCCAACCCATAAATTTAATTTATCAACTAAAACAGCTAGCCCAGAATTAGCTAGTAGACATTTGGGTGTCGAACTAAATTGTACTATTACTATAAATAGCACTAAAAACCTCAAAGGTTTCTTAATTGGTGGTTTGTTTATACCAGGACAGCACTATGTTGATATTACTGGTATGCCACTAGGGCCAAATGATCTAGCGATCTTAGAAAGTATCGATGCTGATGGCATTATGCTTGGTAGTGCACCACTGTTAAATTCGAAAACTGCTTCAGTAATTAATTTTGGTTTAGAATATGAATTTTAGATTAATAACAACCCAAAAAACTTTCCAATAATACAGCCTCCGCCTGCGCGGCAGTCAAACCACGCGCCATCAAATAATACAAGCTATTGCGATCAACTTGGCCTACGGCGCTACCATGCGTACATTTAACATCGTTAGTTAAGACTTCTAATGCTGGAATAGAGATAGCCTGAGGAGAACTTCGCAAGGTGTCTAGATTTGGAGATGTTACGGATACGGCTAGATTTAGGTGTGAGTTACTAGTTACTAATAAATTATGATTCACTTGACTAGCAACTGTTCTGTGGCCCACAGGCGAAACAAAAATTTTGCCATTATAAGACCATTTAGCTTGATCAAAACAAATAGTTTTTAGTAATAGATCACTGGTAGTATCTGGAGCTAAATGATTTTGCTCGGTAATAATTTTAATTTCTTGCTGATTACGTAAAATTGCGCGACTAATTAATTTAACACTAGCGCCCGGCCCAAGTAAATTAAATTTAAAAGTTACTTCAAGATTATTTGGGTAATTGGTTAAATCTAAATCTAGTTCTAACTGCGCATGTTGAGCTAATTCAAAAGTTAACTTGTACCCGCAATTTAATATGGTTCGATACTCCCCTACGGGGCACTCACCACGAACGTACAGAAAGAATTCGCTATTAAAATTTTTATCTTGCTTAGAATAATTTCCAGAAGCATGAATATATTTTTCTTGATTGTCTTGAGAATAAGTATCAGTTTGTTTTTTAAGCAGTGATATAGCGGGCGCATAAATATATTTTAGCTGCATGTTTTCCGGAACTTGTATAATCATCCGATGGAGTCTTCCATTTCCAGATTAATTAATCTATTAATCTCTACGGCATATTCCATTGGCAGCTCTTTGACAAAACAATCAATAAAACCGTTTACGATCATAGCGCACGCTTGCTCGGGCTTTAAACCACGGCTCATCAAATATGCTAATTGGGCATCACTAATTTTGCTAACACTCGCCTCGTGTCCAACATCGACCTGGGATTCTTTAATGTCAACTGTAGGATAAGTATCCGAACGAGAAATTTTATCTAAAATTAGCGCGTCACAACGGACCCGTGAAACTGAGTTTTTAGCACCAGCGACTACTTTGAGCAAACCACGGTAGCTCGCCCGCCCACCATGCTGACTAATCGATTTCGAAACAATATTCGAAGTTGTGTGTGGCGCTAGATGAATTACTTTACCACCAGCATCTAAATGTTGCCCAGCACCAGCTACTGCTAATGAAATAATCTGTCCGCGCGCCCGCGCACCTTTAAGTACTATGGCGGGATACTTCATGGTCACACAAGATCCGAAATTGCCATCAATCCATTCGACCGTGCTATTTTCATAAGCTACCGCCCGTTTGGTGACCAGATTATAAACGTTATTAGACCAGTTTTGAATAGTTGTATAACGTACGTGAGAGTTTTTAAGCGCAACAATCTCAACTACAGCGGAGTGTAAAGAGTTACTAGAATAAACCGGCGCACTACAGCCTTCGACATAGTGCACACTAGAGCCTTCGTCGGCAATGATTAAAGTGCGTTCAAACTGGCCCATCTGAGCACTGTCTATGCGAAAATAAGCTTGGAGCGGCTGATCAACATGCACGCCCTTGGGAATATAAATAAAACTACCACCACTCCAGACTGCTGAGTTGAGTGCCGCAAATTTGTTATCATGAGCTGGGATAACTGTGCCAAAATATTTTTGGAAAATCTCGGGATGATCACGTAAGCCAGTGTGCAAATCACAAAAAATTACGCCTAAATCGCGCCACTTAACTTTTAAACTTTTATAAATTACTTCGGAGTCAAACTGGGCCCCCACACCCGCTAAAACTTTTTGTTCAGCTTGCGGAATACCCAAAGCGCTAAACGTATTTTTGATCTTATCAGGCAGTTCTGCCCAAGTTGGTTTGGGCGTAGTGATCGGCTGAATATAATAATATAGATCTTGCTGATCTAACTGACTTAAATCAGCACCCCAAGTTGGCATAGGCTTATTTACAAAAACCTCTAATGCTTTCAAGCGATAATTTAGCATCCAGCTTGGTTCAGACTTACACGCTGAGAGCTCTTGCACTACCGCTATATTTAAGCCCTTGGTATTAGCATTAGACATAGAGCCCATAACCAGCTTGATCAATTTTATGTGATAGCTCTTCGGTGCCAGAAGCAACTAATTCTCCACCGGCTATAACATGCACAAAATCTGGTTTTAAATATTCTAGAATTCTACGATAGTGAGTCACTAAAATAATCGTAAATTCTGGATCGCGGACCCGACAAGCTTGCAGCACCTGTGCAACTGTTTTTAATGCATCCACATCTAGGCCAGAATCTATTTCATCGATTATCGCAATTTTCGGCTGTAATAAATATAATTGTAGCATCTCGAGACGTTTTTTCTCGCCGCCCGAAAAGCCGTCATTTAAATCACGTTCAATTAGTTCTGGATTTAATCCCAAAGTAACTAATGCACTATCTAAGATTTGCTTAAATTCCAGCACACTGACATCGGTAGATTTATTATCACTGTCCGCCCTTCGATATGTTCTTTCAGAACTACTTAGGGTGCCTAAATTTGGAGGGGTAGCTGCTCTGGTTGTAGATAAATTAGCTGTCATAATACGTTCGTTATTTTCGCTAAGCACTGTTCCCCTTTCCCGCTCATCCCACAACCCGCTCATCCCGAGTGGAGCGTAGCGCAGTCGAGGGAGGGATGTTGCGGACACAATAATATTGTCACTGGAAAAAGCTTCGTAAGCTGCTTTCAAAAAATTAAATACCTTCAAGCCTGGCACCGCCTGAGGATACTGAAAAGCTAAAAATATACCTAATCTCGCCCGTTTATCAATCGATAAATCCGTAATATCTTGACCCTGAAAAATTAAATTACCAGTAGTTATCTGACAACTTGGATGCCCCATAATCGTATAAGCCAAAGTACTTTTACCTGAGCCATTAGGACCCATCAAAGCATGCACAGTACCTGGATAAACCTGCAAACTAAGATTTTTAAGAATTGTTTGCTGATTTATTTGCACAGTTAAATTTTGTAGTTTTAACATAAGAATATAAGATCGCTGATTTAAGAACTGATTTAAGTTATTTTAAAATATTAGCACAATAGAGACCATTACACTATTTAAAAAATACAAATTTCAGATTTAAATACTACTAATATCAGGCCGTTATGATTTTGTTTAATTTATCAAGTCCACAGGCCGCAACCTGGTCGCTAATGGGACATGTTAAACCTAAAAATCAATCAGTAAGGGCCAAGATTTTATTCTCAGCCCCCAAATTTTATTATAATTTTTTTATCTTGATGCTAATTTTTTAGTTGTATAAATTAACTATTAATAATTATTTTTATTGGCAAGCACACAGTTATTCATTGCCACCAGTTCGATGCATTGCTGTTCGATTGGATTTGCCGATAAACATGCTCCATCTAGCATGCTATAAGTGCATTGTACTAAATTATTACTAATATCACACCAGCCATAATATGGTCTCTGATAGTTGATTGATTCAACGTTCGATATCTTAATCTAAAAAAGGACGCTTGCAATAAGCAATTGCCTTATTTATTTTTTGCTGCTCTACAGAAATACATACCCCCCAAATATCTGATGGGAAGCCTCCATTAACTAAAGAAGTAGAAGTAACTAAAGAAGTATCAGTGTTGCAATCACTAAGCGAAGTATAGCCCAAAGCCTGCCATACTGTTTCCGCACCTGAATATATAGCAGCACATAATCCTGCTGAAAGACTATTTGGTAAATTATCGAAGCTGCTCGCTAAACAACAGGACTTATGCAAATAATTGAATAAGTTGAACTAGACTTGCTTTTTATAATAAAAGAGCGATCTTGATTCTTATGGAAGAGGAGATCGCTCAATGAGTGCGCCGCAGCAGAAGGCGAAACTGAGTGGAAAAAAAACTCAGCTAGCT
>CANKEI010000042.1 GCA_947481115.1 bacterium | reverse complement strand
CTGGATCGTTAATGCTCACGTCTATGATTTTTAAGTGCTCTGGGCGTTTTAATACGCTATTTAAGAAGCTGATTAAAATATTTTTATGGGCGATATTGCCAAATAATTTTTTGAAAGCTACATCAGATTTAGGGCTTAGATAGTTCATATTTTGGTCCTCTAGGTTATTAAGATAAGCATAACATTAGATAGGCCAATAGTTCAATAAATCCCAAAAACTTCTGGTTAAGCCCATTTTAGACCATAAGTAGCCCTCAAATCTCATTCGCAATCACTCGCCCAGATCGCTATTTGTCACAAAAATCAACCAAACTCTTCTCTCTCTCTCTCTCTCTCTCTCAGCTAAGCTAGTATTACAGTAAGAATTGATACAGGTCCCAAAATTTATAATTCCAAGGGCCTGGGTTTTTACTGAAATGGAGATTATGTCTATGAAGAAAATATTTTTAAGTTTAATTTTCTTGAGCTCAGTTATGTTAATTCAGACAGATTTATCAGGAGGCGAGGGGGACTATTGCGCCCTCTCCGATGAGTGTGAGTCGCCATTGGTCTGTGGCTTCTGGGGTGGTAACTGTATGTGTCCTGGTAGTTCCTACTTTGTCGGCGGTAATCCTCCTTGCGCTTGTCATAATGGAAGCTGGACTGGTAATGGTTGCTCTGATTCAATAGCGGGGTTAAAAGTTAAAAAGTGATCTTGGATACCAGAAATTATTAGGACAGTTTAGAATTATAACTTAGCTGGCCTAATGGTGTTATCAAAGCAATAATTCCTGTATTATGGCTACTAAGTAATTAGATCGTAGAAATCAGCTTCACGAATAGTTTTTTGTTTTAATAGCGTGGCATAAATCTGTTCAAGCTTAGTTTTATTAGCTTCTAAAAGCTGGGCAGTGTCGTGCTTAAGCTGTTCAAGTAAAGCGAGCGCAGCGTCTTTTTTAACTGCTAAATTTTGCTTAGACAGGCTGGCAATATTCAGGCCATCTAGGGTAATTTGCAGCGCTAATTCTAACGCACGATCTTGTGAAAACTTATTATATGTATAAGAACAAGTTCCCAATAAAAGCGTTTGCGCAATATGGCCGGCTAATTCTAGCTGCGCTAACTGGATCAATTGCGCCTGATTATGAAATTGGCTACGTGGTGCCATTGGGTAAGTTAAAGTAGTGCCATGCTGCACGCTCGGCTGATACAAGCTGTGATTTTTGGCGGGCTGTTCCGGCACAGGTTGATTGATCGGTTCGGTAGTTACCATGCTAATGCGTTCGGTTGGTTGCAATAAATGGACCGCTAAAGCATGACCCGCTTGATGGGCTGCCACGGTTTTTATTTCTTGTTCAGTTAACATTAAAGCTTGGCAATTATTGGCGATATGATGCACATTTTGATCTAAAGCATTTTGGAAATCTTGCTGTTCTACTGGGCGATGTTCGCAAAAAGCTAACTGTAAAGCACTGTTCATAATTGCGCCTAGATCATCATAGGGACAGTTATCAGTTTCTTGCGCAATCTGTTTAATCATATCCATCGATAACATGATGCCATTTTTATTTAATTTTTTGATTAAAAATTCCAGTCTTTCATCGTAAGTCGGATAACGGAACGGAATAATTTCACCAAAGCGGCCATGTTGCCGTAAAGCTGGATCGATTTTATCTGGTCGATTAGTTGCGGCTATAATAATCATCTGTTTATTTGGATCAGTTTCAACTTCGCCACCCATCCAGGTTAACATTGAACTTAAAAGTTCGTTAGGTTTACCATGATCATCACGATTTAGGTTTAATAAATCTATTTCGTCGATAAAAACTATGCATGGTCCATCAGCTCTAATCGCATCCATGGCCACCTTAAAACCATAAGTATTGATGTAAGATGCGTGAATTTGAGCAAATCTGCAAAAACGTTCATCGTCTTTCTTTAATCTTTTTACTTCGCCATAAAGCGCCTTAGCCATAAAACTTTTGCCAGCCCGTGAGCCACCAACTAATAAATAGCCGCGTTCCGGGGTTAAACCAGCCGAATCAAATTTTTCTGGATCAGTAATATAGTCTGCTAATAATTTAAATTTAGCTTTGATTTCTTGATTGCCAATAATATCATCGAAGGTTACTAGCGGCATATTTTCTTCTTTAAACTTTTCAGTGGCAGTTTTGGTAATTGGCATCCCTTGTAATTTTTCCTGTAAATTAATTGCTTTGTGTTTAACCCAAGGGCCAATTAAACCTGATTTATCTTTAGAAGCGATCGCGATATATAAGCCTAAAATAGTAGCTTGCAAACTCTGGTCAAATGGAGTGTGCTGATCGATACGTCCTTCACTTTCTCTTTTAAATTTATCGATACCCAGACCTAGACCAAGCATGGTATATGTTAACCAATTGCCAACATAGTCTTTGGTGTATTCTTTTATACTAGGCATAATAGCGCTCATGGCAATCCCGCCAGCCACGACCTTAGGGTTATTAATATCGACACTAGCTAAGTTAAAGCCTTGTGCTAGCCAATTATCTTTGGGAATAAATTTCAGATAAGCTCCATAGCTTACCGTTGCGGCAGGAATTAAATATTGTGGCTTAGCAGCTTTGTCCCACCAGAAACCAAGACGGGCACATAATTTTTTATAAGCTCTTTGATAGTGGTTAGTACCAACATGATACGAATCTTCGGTGATTTGTTCTAAAATAGCTTGGTTAGCAATTACTTTTTGCATAATTTGCGCTGGGCTAGGTACTTTGGCGCCGCGAGCAAATTCAGTTTCCAAGCTGCTTAAATCAGGAGTCGGCCAAGCTTGTAAGCCGGCTTTTAGACCCTGAGCAATAATATTTAAAAATAAAGTATTGGCCTGTGTAAATAAGGCAATATCCATAGGTGAGCTGCTCATGGCGATATTATTTTTAAAATTATTCACTAACTGGCGCAATTCAATAATCTTAAGCCTAACTTGAGCTTGTTTAGCCGGTGCTAATTTAATCGTATTGCGATTAGAAACTAAGACTAAGCGCTCTAATAACGCTTCGACTTGATTAAATTGCTCATAAGACTTATCACAGGCGGCCAGTAATAGTTGCGATTCTAGTTCAGAATTATTTTCAATAGCTAAGATAGGGGCAGCGACAGGGGACTTTACAGGTTCAGCTGTTAAAATTAAGCTGGTGCTAAACAGGTTTATACTAATCCAAAGGGCTAACAAAATTTTTAAACGCATGTTAACTTTCATAGAGAGACCTCGCTAAATTTTAAAAGTTTTTAGGTTATAATATCAGGTTGTAATAAATTTTAAGTTTAAAGTAACTAGTTTTAATAATAGTTTTCATGGGATTTTTGTCAATTATGGCTCGTTTTGGTACTAAAATTTTAGTCAGTCTAATGGTTGGGGTAGTGATCCTAGGGACAGTGCATTTTTATAAGCAGCTCGAAGCTAATCCAGTTTTTGATTTAGGCTTAATTAGTAATTATCGTAAGTTGGTACCGGTAGCGATTATTGGTTCTGGGCCAGCCGGACTAGGAGCAGGGGTTTATGCTGCTAGGGCAGGGCTCCATACTGTGATTCTCGAGGGTAGTAAGCCTGGCGGGTTATTAATGGGTACTACCGACGTGGAAAATTGGCCGGGTGAAAAATTGATTTTAGGGCCAGATTTAATTACTAAATTAAGATCACAGAATCAAGACTTAGGGGTCAAATTTATGACTGCTACGGTCGAAAAAGTAGATTTATCCAAATGGCCTTACGAGATTACAACTACTGATCAACTGAAGCTTAATGCTTTATCTGTGATTATTGCCACGGGGGCGGTGCCTAAAACTTTAGGGGTTCCTGGTGAACAAGAATACTGGGGCAAAAGTGTCAGTGCCTGTGCCATTTGCGATGCGCCTTATTTTAAAGACCTAAATGTTGTGGTAGTCGGTGGAGGCGACTCGGCGATGGAAGAAGCGCTACAATTAGCGGCTTATGCTAAACAAGTGACGATTATTGTGCGGGGGGATAGCTTGCGCGCATCAGCTAGAATGCAAGCGCGGATCCAGGCTTTATCAAGTAAAATTAAAATAGTTTTTAATAGTAAAATTCAAAAAATTATTGGCAATGGCAAAGAAGTGACTGGTATCGAACTAATCACTAAAAATTTAGTTAGTAAAGAGTCGACTAGCAATCAAGCTCAGATTGCACAAATGCCAATCGATGGGGTTTTTTTAGCAATTGGTTACGATCCTAGTACAAAGCTGTTTGCCGGACAAATAGATTTGGACCAAGCAGGTTATATTAAAGTTCAAGGTCGTACACAAGCGACCTCTAAGCCCGGCGTATTTGCCGCTGGAGAGGTCAGTGATAGTTATTATCGTCAAGCTGGCATTGCGTGTGCTGAAGGTAATAAAGCAGCTTTAGACGCGGACAGATTTTTGCAATCAATTGGCTTCAATTCTGAGCTTGCTAAGCAAAATTTGACCCGCTATTTTCAGCCTAAAACAACTAAATCAAATTTAGTTAGTTCGATTAGCACCCTAGATGAATTAGAACGTGAAGTTACGCAAAGTAAGATCCCAGTAATCTTAGATTTTTGGGCGCCACATTGCAGTGCCTGTACGCAAATGTTGCCTAATTTTGCAGATCTAGCAGAGCAATTTGCTGGTAAAGTTAAGTTTATTAAAATCAATACTGATGAGTCTGAAAACTTAGTGCGTAAATTTTATATTTTACGGATTCCTACTTTTGTGATCTGTCGGGCAGGTAAAGTTGTCAAACAGTTTACGGGTTTTAAAGATAAAAAAGAGTTGGCAGAGATTATTGAACAATTTTCGGGATAATTTTTTATGAGCTTAAAATTAACTGGTAAGATTATTGCTTTCTCGGGTATCTCAGGTTGTGGCAAATCGACTTTAGCGAGAATTTTAGCTGAAAAGTTAAATATCACTTGTGTTTCAGAGCCAGAAGTTGGCGCTTGGCCAGATATCGCTCGCAACCAAGCTAAATATGGTCCAGCGTTAGCACTATTTTCTTTTAGGCAATTATGGGCGGCTAAATATATCGATGCCGATTTAATTCGTAAAACTGGCGAGCTAGTATTATTAGATACTTATTTTTTTAAAATTAATGGCGACTATCTGGGGGAGCCTGGAATGGACTGGTTATTGCCAGTCAGTGATCCGTATTTACCAATTTTTAAAGAATTGACCCAGCTCGATCAAAAATATTTTCCCGATGCTGATATCGTAATCTTACTTGAAGTGTCACAATCTGATCGTGATGAATTCTTGCAAGAGCGGGGTCGAGCAAGTGACCAGTTAGCTGGTTTTTCTGAAAACTATGCTTTAGAGCAAGCTTATGTCGAGCAAGCAACAGTTAAACACTGCGAAATAAATAATCTTAAACTAATTAAATTTACTCAAAAGTTTGGCGATCCCGTTGTGCAAGCTGAGCGGTTGCATGAGTTACTAGTTTCCCAAAAAATAATTTAAATAATTAGAAAACTGCTTATGTGATATTTAAAGATCTGTGGCGTAAGTTGTGAGTAATTAGCGGCGCTCTACTACGATATCAACGTTGTGAAAATGCTAGCCTAGCTCTATTTTCTGCGGAAAATCCCCTGAGTCATATAAGCTTCGTGACGCCGGGCTGCAGGGGCAGGATTTAAGGCATTTATGTTTTCACAACTAAGGGCTAAAAATGGAATAACTAAATATAATTTAGAAAATTTCATGATCTTCTCGAAATATGCTTATTTTAACTATTTTGCTTTTGTCATTTGCTGTAACTGCTCTGCTAGTTCATTTAATCGTATTTTACGACACCAAATTTTTTGTAACAATGCTTCTGTTGTACGATTTGGAATATACCCAGGTTTACCAGGCATAAATTCTATAATAGTAGAGCATTGCATTTCTAAACTAATAATTTCTGCTCGCAATATTTCAATTTGCAGACTTAAACTGGCAGCATCTAAAGTTTCGATGGTATTATTATTTGCCGCACTAATATTTAATGTAAATAAAATAGTTAAGCTAATTAAAAATTTAGTTAAATTCACGCATGTATCTTTCGTAATTATTCGCCAATGGCTGTTGTCGCACTATCCCCAGTTTTGGCATCACTGGTTTGCAGCTTGGTCGCACTTGAACCTGTTAAAACTGCTAAAGTCGACCATAGTACTAAGAATTTTTTAGAATTTTGCATTTTTTCAACCTCCATTCATTCATGTCTATCATAGCAGTTATCAACTAAATTGAAAAAGGGTGGGGTGCTTGACGCCAGGCTTAATCAACTTATATTGAATATTAACATTTGTTTAACGCTGGGCACTCTGGACTAATGGTTAGGCCTATAGGGTAAACAAGTAGCAAGAAGCAGTGAGATACGGGTTGGCTAAAAGCTGGTTGGCATAAAATTAATATGCTTAAGCTTAAGAGTAAATTGGCATTAGTAATTTTGAAAATCATGGTTAATTCTTTCATAGTTGTTTAAATTAATTATTAATTTTTGTTAAATTTAAGTTAATTATTTTTTGATATTAACTTAAATTTTGCAAGTCATGTTCTTTTTGCAATTGTGATTCTAGGCAGTAGATTCGACGCTCATGGCACGATGGCCTATCTGATAATAAACCAAGATAAGGGTTGTGCTCAGGATAGTGATATTCTTGTTGTTGGCGGCTAATTACTTTTAAGGCGCCTTCGTGGCAACTTAATAGCTCTATGGCTAAGCGATCCAATTCGCGTTCAATGTGTCTACGGTAAGTTAAATTTAATAAATATGGGGCAATTCGCACCAAGCTTAACGATAGCAAGCCTATGCTTAAAGCGATGGCAATGTTTTTGTATATAGAGCGAGTGCGAAATTTTTTTAATTTTAATCTAAGTGGTTTAGTTATCTTCCAAAATATCATGAAACATAAGAAAAATAGTGCGAACCCAAGCAAGTTCATTTTATAAGTATGGTTTTGTTTAATCCGAACTAATTCCCGGCCAATTAAAAAACGTTGTTCTGCTGGCGAAAAAGTATTAAAAAATTTGCCACCAATCAATAAGTATGGCTGTTCAAATATTGGTATTAACAATGTGCAGCATGGCAGACAAGCTGCGATTGCAGAATCGCCAAATTGCTGCATGCTCGTGGAGTTCATTTTGCAAATTTTAATGGGTTTTAGTAAACCTATTTCAGTGGCTATGGCCTGGATTTCCGTAGCTTTTTCATGATCTATGGGCTCTGAACCATAATTTTCTTCTATAGAATTAATCGCATAGTTACGGGCTTGTTTCATTAAGCGTTGGTAATTTGCAGCCATGCCAATAATTAAAATTAGGGCCAAGCCAGTATAAATTGCCAAATTAAATTTTAAGTATTTAAACACAGGGGCTTTCAAATTATAATTTTAAATAATAGTTATAGTTTATAGATTTTAGCTAAAAGCGCTATCTTAGTGACTTTTTGAGTAATTTTTAGTGGGGCAGGGGGGTGTTAAATAGCCACTTGAAGAATTTTTAAGATTTATATTGCAACAAGTGTCCATATCCAAATATAATAATAATAGTTTTTTACGACAGTTTTAAGATAAGCGCTTT
>CANKEI010000041.1 GCA_947481115.1 bacterium | reverse complement strand
GATTTGGATTGGGGTTAAACAATTTTTTTTTGGCATACATTTCTCTTTAGGTCTTCATCACAATAGATGCTTCAGAGAAATATTTTACCAATTTATTAAAATTAAATCGCTAATTTTTAGTCCACACTTAGCGGCCGAGCTCTATATACAGATTAACGTACCTGCTCTACAGCAATAATTTAGCCAATTGGGTTCTAAAAATATAAAAGAAATAGACACAGAAGAATACAGTATCTAGACGATCTAGTAAGCCACCATGACCAGGTAGCAAATTAGAGCTATCTTTAAGTCCAGCTTGACGCTTAAGCCAAGATTCGAATAAATCGCCAGTCACACATAAAAAACTAATTATGATAGTTAAAATTAGCAGCCAACCAAAATTAGTTACAGTCGAATTAACTATAAACAAATTAGCTAAGTTTTCGATTGTAGAACTGCTATTATTAAAATTATTAAAACTTAGAGCGCTTGAGCGTATAAAACAATAAACTAAAGTTAATAGTGTAAGTAAAACCCCACCAAATACGCCCTCCCAAGTTTTCTGGGGACTTAATGGCGATAATTTATATTTGCCAAATTTACGGCCAACCAAATAAGCACCAGTATCAAAAATACTAGTAAAAATAAATAGATAGATTAATAAATTACGATAGTTTAAATCTTGATTTAGTAAAATAATTAAAATAGCTGGTAATACCGGATAAATTGGAACTAATAACCACAATAAACTATTATTTTTGGTAATTTTGGAAAATTCGCAAATTAAAATATAACTTAACCCAATAACTACTAAGCCAGAAAAATAAATTGGGCCTAAGTAAAAACTACTAACTAATAGCGCGCCATAGATTAGCGCTGTACGCAAACGAGTTAAAAAATTTATCACCATTCTTCCACAAAGGCATTGGGAATATAATCTATTTCAGGTATACCCAATTTAGTTTCTACCAAAGCTACATCAAAACGACAAATCCGATCTTCGA
Organism: bacterium; assembly: GCA_947481115.1. Classification (GTDB taxonomy): domain Bacteria; phylum Babelota; class Babeliae; order Babelales; family JABDEC01; genus CANKVQ01. The sequence goes on along the minus strand of CANKEI010000041.1, from coordinate 7,051 downwards.
CTTGGTTACGCATAATATAATCTTTAGTCGCCATAATAATTCGACGTTGCTTACCAGGAGTAATTACCTCAGAAAGATCAAAATAACGCTGCTGCCTAAGTTTAACTTCGACAAAAACTAACAGATCATCTCGCTCGGCAATAATATCTACTTCGCCACAGCGTTGCCGATAGTTACGCGCTTTAATTATAAAACCGTCCGCCAATAAATAATTCACTACGAGTTGCTCGCCCTTTTGACCCAAAATAATCTTAGTCATAATTAAACCCCCTACTTACGAGAAGCTCTTTTTACTATTAAAACATCGTGCCATAATTACGCCTTTTAGCACCATAATAATGCTTCTTAGTGCGCTTACTACGCATATTTTCTGGCAATACATAAGGCTTACCTGCTTCAACTGCAGTTAACCACTTCTGTAGCTCTGCAATCTCAGTTGTAAACTCTGGATAAGTTTTTTCGATATATTTAAAACGCTTATTGGCAGCTAAAAAATGCCGATGATTTACATAAAATTCAAATTTTTTAACTTCTGAATCAAATAGCTGACAATAACAGCGTTGCGAAATTTTTTCTACGTCAGCACGATATTTAGTGTAAGTAGGATTAGCTAAAAATTCGCGAGCTGTTTGTAAAGCCTCAGAAGTACCACTTTGATCACGATCACAAGTTGGCATCGCGTCAAATAAGATTTTAATTAATTTATATTTAGCATATTCAGTTTGTGGATGACTAGGATATTGGGCAATAAATTCACGATATCCTGCAGCAGCTTTTTCTACTTCGCCGGCAGCCAACCAGATATCTGCTCTAGCTAAACGTAATTTACATATTTGATTGTGATTTTTACACAACGCCATCTCACGCTCTACGCAAGTCGCCGCTGATCGATAGTCTTTATTTGCTAGATGCTCTTTGGTACGTTCGGAAACTTCTTCAGAATTTAGATCATTAAAATCTTTAGTTAAAAATAACGCTTTTTTTAAGATCGATTGACGGGGTTTATAGCGACCATGATAAGTCACTGCGGGCTTTTCTAATTTAGTAACTAATTCTTCAGACGCACTGGACAACATAGCTGTTGTCTCACTACCAGTATTTTTATTATTCAAATTAGTAACAAGATCTGCTGCAACTAACTCTTTGGCTGTAAAATTATCTAGGCTAGAATTTACATCTTCAGGTACTGTTAACCCTGCACCATTAATTTTCAAGCCCGTAATATCATCTAAAATAAATTCTTCTAACTCAGTAATATCTGAACTAGCACTGGGCTTAGTTGCCTGCGATTTTTTAGGTGCAATATCTGGAATTTTAGGCGCTGTAGAACCTTTAGTAATTTTTTTAAAAGAATTAATTTTTTTAGGATTATGATTTTTTTTAGTAGATTTTTTAAATTTAAGAGTATTTTTTGGTGATTTTTTAATATTTTTCTTAGGTCCAATTGGAGCTGTTTTGACTTGATTAGTTAAGTTGCTTTGTTTAATTTGTTGAGTTGATTTAGAGTTGTCTTGATTTTGATCTGCTAAATTATTGAAACATAATCCCAATAATAATAAACTTGGGAATAACCAAATTGGAGCGTTAAAAAATTTAAAATTAATCAGATTTAATTTCATGGGTGCCACTAACTGCAGGTTAGAACTAATAGAACTAAATTATTTTTCAGTATAGCTTAAGTTTAACTGGTGACTAGAAAGTAGCAAGTACCCCATAATTTTACCGCCAGCTAGCGCTCTCGCTAGCACTAAGATTGCAACAAGCCTAAATCTTGCTAGAATCAATTTATTAAATCTTAGATATTTTTTCTTAGATACTTTGGACTTGGGTTAAGCATGTTAAAAACGATTGCCGATATATTAGTTGCGCAGGGGATTATTACTGCTGAGCAAGTTACGCAAGCTGAACAGGCTGCACATAAAGCACAGACTACGCTGGCCAACTATTTAGTTGCACAAAATCTAGTCACACCAGCACAACTGGCACAAGCTTATGCGGAACAACTAAATTTAACTTATATCGATAAGATCGATGAAAACTTAGCAATCCCAACACTCTTAAAAAAAGTATCTTTTCGTTTTTTAAAAGAAAATAATTTAATTCCCATTCGTAAAGATGGCCAAGTTTATGTTGTCGCCGCTGATCCATATAAATACCAACCAATCGACGATCTAATTTTAATTTTAAATGAAAAAGCTCTGCCTGCCGTCGCTACCACAGCCATCATCGCTGACAGTTTAAATCGCTTTTATCCATTAGAAGAAACTAGCGAGATGCTCAGCGAATTGGACCAAGCTGAGGGTGAAGGTGAAATTGAACTCGGAGATATCGAAGAAAAAGATATTCTGTCGATGGCTCAAGAGGCCCCGATTATTAAGCTGGTAAACCAAATTTTATTACAAGCTAGTAAACGCGAAGCTTCTGATATTCATATTGAACCAATGGAAAAAGAAGTGCGTGTCCGCTTTAGAATCGATGGCGTAATGCACCAAGTTTTTACGCCACCAAAACGGGTGCAGGATGCAATTGTTTCTAGAATTAAAATTATGGCTAACATGAATATCGCCGAAAAACGGTTACCTCAGGATGGCCGCATAAATTTAAAAATTGCCGCCAAAGCCATTGATATCCGGGTTTCAAGTTTACCAACTACGCATGGCGAAAAAATAGTGATGCGTTTGCTAGATAAAACTAAAAGTTTTGGCAAACTGACCGAATTGGGACTGAGCCCACGCAATTTAGAAATTGTTGAACATGCTATTTCGCAACCTAATGGGATATTTTTAGTTTCCGGGCCTACTGGTTCTGGTAAAACTTCCACATTATATTCGATTTTAAGTCAACTCAATCGACCAGAAGTGAATGTCCTAACAGTTGAAGATCCTGTAGAATATCAAATGAAGGGGATCACACAGGTTCAAGTTAATAGTAAAATTGGCTTAACTTTTGCCAATATTTTACGTTCAGTTTTACGCCAAGATCCAGATATTATTATGATCGGTGAAACGCGTGACCAAGAAACTGCTCAAATTGCTACCCAAGCTTCACTAACTGGCCACTTAGTGCTCAGTACCATTCATACCAATAGTGCGCCAGCTACGATTACACGTTTAATCGATATGGGCATCGAACCGTTCTTAATCGCTTCCACTATTTCCTGTGTAATCGCACAAAGATTAGTGCGTAGATTACATGATTGCAAAGAACAATATCAGCCACCGGTTGCGATCTTAAGAAAACTTGGAATTACTGAAGCAGAAGCTAAAAAAATTGTTTTTTATCAGCCTAAGGGTTGTGCAGATTGTGCCGAAACGGGCTATCGTGGTCGTTTAGCAATTTTTGAAATCATGCCTATGACTGGCGCAATTGCTAAATTAACCATCGAACGAGCTGACTCTAACTTGATTAAACAAGCTGCCGTTCAAGAAGGCATGGTGCTATTAATTCAAGATGGGATCGCTAAAATTAAAGCCGGCTTAACATCCATCGAAGAGGTGTTGTCAGTTGCCACTAGCCAAGAAACATTTGATTAAACCCGAGCCTAAGACCGGGTTTTCGATGATCGAGATCGTAATTTTTTTAGCAATTATAGTATTACTAACTACAATTACACTCTCTAATTTCTGGTTCTTACAGCATAGCGTAGTTCAACTAGAATTGAGCCAATTGCAAGCTGCCTTTGATTACACCAGACAGTTAGCGATCGCTACTAATCAAATTCAGACTATTACTTTTGATCAAACTAATCATAGTTATAGCTATGGCAAATATCGCGATCAGCTTTCGAACTATACGCGTTTTGGCTTTGCGCCACATACTTACGGACCACCGTCAGATCCTAAAAGTCACCTCACGCAAGCGATTACTTTTGAACACCAACAAGTGTTAATTTCGCCGCAAGGCGTCATTGCGCCGGGTGCAGTTTATTTAACTGATCAGCAACATAAATTAACTTATGCCCTTACGGTGCCGTTATCGCAAATCACACTGATGCGAAAATATAAAAATCTCAATGGCCATTGGGAAAAAATTTAATTTAAAATATCTTAAATTTTTATTATTTTAAAAGCTCTACGGGAATTAGTTTTTGCAAATCTGCTGGCACCGGACAGGTAAAATAATATTCTGCACCGCAATATTCAAAGCCAATAGCATAAGCATGTAACGCTTGTCGAGTAATCAGCTTAGAGCTAGAACCATAAACTGTATCGCCTAGCACTGGATGCCCTAGTGATGCCATATGCACCCTGATTTGATGCATGCGACCAGTTTCAGGTTTAACTTCGATTACAGCTAAATCATCCGGTAAATATTTTAGAACGCGATAAGTAGTTCTAGCTGGTCGTGCATTACGATTACGAATTTCAGTTAAATCTTTGACTACCATCATTTTATTGCGCTGGACCGGATGGCGCGCAATCGCTAAATCAACTACACCATGCAATTCTGGCTGTCCGCGCACAATAGCTAGATAAGTTTTATGCATAGTACGTGCCCGAAATTTATCACTCAGTAGCGCTTGCGCAAAATTGTTACGCGCTACTAACATTAGGCCCGAAGTTTGTAAATCTAATCTATGAACTATGCCGGGCCGTTCAGCATAACCAACTTGCGCAATCTCTTGAAATTTACTTAAAATCCAGTCTACTAAAGTCACACCCGTAAAATCATGTTGTGGTGCATGCACTACTAAACCAGCTGGCTTTGAGATTACTAAGAAATCAGGATGAGTATGTAAAACCTGGACTCCAAGACTATCTTGGTCAATTAAAACCTGTTTGCTAGTTTGTGCTGGTGGAAATTTAACTAATACTTGATCGCCCAATTTTAGGGTCACACCAGGACGTTCGACTATTTTTTGATTAACTGTTACAAGCTTGTCAGTAATTAAATTTTTAAAGAAAGAACGGGAATAAGCGACAAATTGACTAGCAATAAAATTATCTAATCTGACCCCAATGGTCTCTTCGCCAATCGAAAACTGAAATTCAGCTCCTGGCGCAATCACTTTATCGGTTAGTAGATCTTGTTCCATAATTTCCCTAATTTAGTGCTGTTCTCCCGCTGATTCAAAACCCGCTCACCCAGAGCGTAGTCGAGGGGAGTCGAGGGACATTGCGAGTATAATTTTGAAAAAATTGTATATTATGCAAGAAACTTACTTTTAATTTAACACAAACTTAAATATTTAACCAAAAGAGCTTAAATAGACAAATTAATTAGATCAGCTATGTTTTTGATAGTAACGTCTTAAAATAATTTAGGTTTCGGGAGAAATGGCATGCAAGATAGCCAGATTTTTGAACGAATCAAGCAGAATATTCAAGCTATTATTAATCACGAGAGCGATCTAGATCGCGAACTCTGGGAAAAATTATTAAATCTGCATCCAGCAGACGTTGCCCAATTTTTGTCTGAAATCGAGCGGGAAGATTTTACAGCACTTTTCAGTAGCTTCCCACTAGACACTCAAATTAAGATTTTTAAATTTTTAAGTGAGCCATTACAGGCTTACACGCTCTCTTTCTTGGATGACCAAGTTAAAGCCAATATTTTAAAATCGATGCCTACAGACGAACTAATCGATCTGTTTGATATTATGTCTGACAAAGACCTAAAACATCTTTTTGGCTTATTACAAAAAAAAGAGCGCGAACGGGTTTTATCCCTCATGAAATTTAAGCCAGAATCAGCTGGCGGCATCATGGATATTGACGTGATTACTTTTTCGCCGGAATTTACGGTAGCCAATTGTATTCAGCTATTACAACGCTTGCAGCCTAATATCGAGCTACACAAAAATATTTATGTCACTGGCACTAATCACAAATTATTAGGCTATATTCGCCTAGAAGATCTTTTAATCCAAAAACCCCAAGCCGTCGTCAGCTCATTTATGCAAGCTGATGATTTGGTAATTAATGTCGGTGAAGACCAAGAAGTTGCGGCCCAAAAAATGAATCACTATCAACTAACTTCAGCACCAGTCGTGAGTGACGATAACGTACTTTTAGGTGTCATTCCAGCCGAAACTTTGATCGATATTATCGAAGCTGAATCTTCTGAAGATATCTATAAAATGTCCGCGATGACACCGATTAAACAAACTTATTTCGAAACACCATTTTTTAAACTGTTCTACGAACGTAGCTATATCTTAATCGCATTATTATTAATCGAATCGTTTTCGAGTATTATTTTACAAACTTTTGAAACCACCATTATTGGCCTAATCGCTTTTATCCCTATGCTAACTTCAGCGGGCGGAAACACCAGTAGCCAATCATCCGCGCTAGCCATCCAGGGTTTAGCTGGTGGCGAGATTACTTCTGCTAATTTCCAAAGATTTTTAAAACGAGAACTTTTAATGGCTCTCGCGATCGCCTCAACACTAGGCCTCACCGGTTTTATTCGCATGCAATTTAGCCCCAACTCAACTTTATTTAAAAGCTTAGCCGTGAGCGTTACGTTAGCAATAATCGTAATGATCTCCGTGGCACTCGGCAGCTGTATTCCAGTTTTGCTTAAGCGGCTAAGAATCGATCCAGCTTTCTCAGCCGGGCCATTCTTAGCAACACTTATGGATATTCTCGGCATCGTAATCTTCTGTTACATCAGCCAATTGATTTTATAAACTAGCATCAATTATCTGAAATAAGCGCATCATCAGCAAAATTCAATTCAATTAGACACCCGCCAGATAAGTTACAAGTGCATATACCGTCAATTACAAAAACCGTCATTCCCTTCACTATTACAAAGCATTCCTGGACAACAGTCCTCACCACTCCAAACTTGGCACGCTGTTCCATAATTCAGACAGCCTAATAAATCTGTTTCAACAAAAGCCATAGAGCTCAGTAACAGCAAACCTAACAATAATTTCTTCATAGACATAATCTCCATTTCAGTAAAACCCAGGCCCTTGGAATTATAAATTTTGGGCCCGTATTAATTCTTACTGTAATATAAGCTTAGCTGAGAGAGAGAGAGAGAGAGAGTAAATAGTTTGGATTGTTTTTGTTGCAAATAGCCATTAGATCAGGGTTTT
>CANKEI010000040.1 GCA_947481115.1 bacterium | reverse complement strand
TATTTCTTGAATAATTAAACTTAAAATTTAAATTTAAAATTACCGTAACTAAAATTTTTAAAATTTACAAATTACTAAAATTTAAATTACAACTGTTTAAACGCATAAGTAATTTCAAAATTGCCAGTGATTTTTTGAAAATTAATTCCCAATAGTATAATTTTTTTGTTGCTATCTAAAAATGGCTCGTAATAACGTTTATGATTAATTTGAGCTAACGCTAACTCGGCAGTTTTATTAAATTTAGTCTCTACGACATATATTACATTTGGCAAATCTAACACTAAATCGATACTACCGTGACTGGTATTATATTCAGCCTGAGATTTAATACCTGCTGCTACCAAAACCATTTGTAGCAAACTATGATAAAAGCTTTCTAGTGGTATATGTAATGGATATGGAACTTTAGCAAAGATAATTTTTAGTAAATCGATCGCTAGATCTATCGCTTGATTATTAAGCGAAGCTTCTAATTTTAAAATTGTAGTTTTAAGTATATTTGGATCAGACAATGTAAATACGGCTAATAGATAATTTTGCGCTGAACGTCGAACCTCTTGATTAGGGTAACATAAGCTATATGCTGCACGTCTCACATCATACTTATCAATAGTAAGATAACCAGTTTGAAACATTAGGGCTGGCAAGGGCACTGCTTCAATATCAAATAAGCCTAAAGAATCTTCCGTTACTTCAAAACTTTCCGGATCTAATAACCGATATTCCAATTTACGGTAGGTCTGCTTTAACTCAGAAATTAAAAATGTGGGGGTGCCCGTTTGCAACCAAAAATTTTTACACTCTTGCATATTAAAAGCATTGGTGAGCGAAAATGGATTATAGACAGTCACAGCGCTTACGCTAAACCTATAACCATTGTACCAATCTTTTAATTCTTGACGCAATTTTAAACCAGTTGTTTTTTTTTGCTGAGCCCATAAATTTATATAGTCATGAAAATAGTTGTCTATTTCTACATCTGTATAACCGCAAATTGCAGCGCACTCAGCATCTAAAGTTAAATTTTGCAGATTATTTAGACCAGAAAATAATCCTGATTTGGAAAAAGCACTAACACCAGTGATAAACACAAAATCTATTTTTTTATCATGCGATTTAATTGTGGCAAAAAAATCTTGCATCACATATCTAAGCGCTGCGGCAATTTTAATAGCATGTAAATTATGCACTAAAGGCCGATCGTATTCATCGATAAGAATTGCCACGCGGCCATATTTTTCTCGCAATGCTAATACTAAATTTTCAAAAATTATGCCTAACTCGCCCGTACTACTATCAATCACAACTTGATATGACTTGGCAATTTTCATGAGACAGTCAATCAAGCCAATTTCAAATTTAGCTGCACTTTGTGAACTAAATCGTGAAAAATCTAAATTAATTACCCCATATGGTTGCCAGTGGTAATCACTCTGCGCCAACCATAAACCATTAAATAGTATTTTATTACAATTAAAAATTTCATTTAAAGTAGAAACCATTAACGACTTACCAAATCTACGCGGACGTGATAAAAAATAACGTCTGCCACCAGTGATTAAATCATAAGCAGATCTAGTTTTATCAACATATAAATAACCAGCTTCACGCAATACACTAAAATCACTCACATCTACTGGCAGCTTAAGCAACATAATTTTAAACTCCTGAAAACAATTAAATTAAATTCCAATGAATTTCTTACGTAACAATTTACGTGAAATAGTTAGCTGTTGCCCATGTTTACTACCAGCTTGGTCTAATAACTGATAAAAAAATTCACGATCAGCGTGATGCACCACCGCCTGCTCATGTGCTTCTGAAAGCACTACGGGATAACCGCGACCCTTAATTACCTGATCAGTAATCAAACTCATGATCTGATCTACTAACGCTAAATCTTGCGCAATCCAAGCGGGAAATTCGATTCTAGCGATTTCAGTGCCGGTATTAAAATAAACAAAATGTGGCTGCAAATTTGCTGGATATAATTTACTAATTTCAGCCTGATTTTTAAAAACCTGCGAATATTCAAATTCTTGCAAATAAAAACTAGCGACATGTACGTCATTAATAAAATTTAATATTTTGGGTTTAGCTTGTAAGTTGGGTGTTAAATCACAGAGCGACATGCGTAGTAGATTTACTAACTCTTTACTGTTAGGCAAACTGATATAACCCGCGAACCAGGTTCTGCGTTCATAAAATTCATGTAAAATCGCTAAATATTTGTCCCAAAAAAGTTTTTTAGCACCCCCAGATTTGCTATTTTCCAGCTGCCAAAAAATTAACGCGCCGTCGATTAAGAATAGTACCGGTGCTTCTCCGTCCAATTTATATGTTCGTGGTGAGTTTTTTTGCAGCGAATCTAGTGAAGCTTCAGCGCAACTAGGAGCGCTAGAAAAAGTATCGAACCATTTTAGTCCAGCTTGCAACTCCAATTCTTGGCGCTTACAATCGACTAGCTCTACTAAACTTAAGCTGTCTAAATCGCTCGAACCAGTATAAATAGTGGGCTCGGAAAATAATTGCACACTACTCTTAGCCGTACTACGATAATTTAAAATTACTGTCCCAATATTTAATAAAAAGCAGTTAGTGCCCATTTGTCGATCAGGATAGACTTGTGACCCATCAGTAGAAATTACCGTATAATCTGAGCTAATATTTTGGTTATTTTTAGAATTATTAATTTTAGATTTATGCGCTAAATTTAAGTTCTTATCCCAAGTTGGCAAAGCCCAGGGCGACTTAGCTGCTATAATATTAGTATTAAAATTTAAATCAGTAGAAATCTTGCCCCATGCTTCACGGGCAATTTCTAACTCGTGCGTAAGATTATTAAATAAATTTCCAGAAACTTGTGATATCTGACTAACTAGCTTCAGTCGATCTAACATATCGTACTCAACTATATGCACTCGAAAAAACAATATTTTTGAAAATTACTACCTCTCGCTCGTCCCGAGTGCAATCGAGGGGTGTGGCGAGCACAAGCATTTTATAATTATAAAAAATTATTTATTTCAACGTTTTCTGCAAAGCTTCTAGTGATAATAAAGCACATCTTAATCTTGTGGGCCCCAAAGTCACACCCACTAATTTTAAGATATCTTCAGGAGTAATTTGCGCAATATAATTAAAATTTTGATTTAATAATAGTTCAGTTAGTTTCGAAGCTGTTGCCAAGCTAATCACACAACCCCGCCCCTCAAATTTAATTTGGTTAATTACACCGCTCACTGGATCTATCTGAGCCGTAAAACTAATATAGTCACCACAAGACGGATTGTGCTCTGCAGTCTGAAAATTAGCTAACTCTAAGACACCCTTATTTCTGGGACGTTGATAATGATCCATAAGATCAGCTTGGTATAAATCGAACATAAGTTAAAACCCCAAAACGAACATATCTTAAATTCGCAAATTCAGCTTAATTAAACTTTAGAATAGCATAAACTCCGGGTTAGCAAAATACACAGGCCTACCCAGTACGTTCATAGTGCCTGTCCGTCGCAGTCTTGACGAAGTCGGGAGTTCTCGGCATCAGCTAGAAGTATCGAATCATAAGCCCTTCTCGGGCCTAACCCATACCGTTTGACAATTACCCCCCTATATTTAAACTAAAAACAAGCTCTGAAAGCAGTTTTCAGGGTTAACGGAGGTTACCAAACGTGTTTATCAAATCTATAAACCAAGCCATAAAATCTAAAAATTTACTCTTTTTTACCCTAGCTGGGCTGATTTTAGCCAGTATCGCTACACTAGTTTTAATTGCTACTAGTCATACTCAAAATATTAAAATTAACCACAAACCAGTAATTATTTGGGATTTAGGGGATGTGACCCTCCAGACTAGCCGTAAAAAGGCTACCCCTATCGTAGGTTTAAGTAATAGTATTGCCCGTTTTTTAGCCTATAAAATCTTAAAACGCGGTTTTGATCCAGCTGATACGCAACAAGTGATGTTCGAATTTATGGATTTTAGACGAGGTAACCCACCGCATACTGCTGCTAAACATCGTAATTTACCGATGCCATTAGATATGCGCGAAATTATGAAGGGCGAAAAAACCGCTACCGAAATGGTTAATGCGGCATGTGCTGATTGTGATTTATTAGCAGATTACTTCGTAAAATATCATAATTCTAATAACAGTGCCCGCCAAATGGTCAAAGGCGCTTTACGCTGTTTGCTGCCAGAAAATTTAGTGCAAATTCAAGAAGTTAATCCTAAAATGTTAGAATTGGTGCGTGCTTGTAAACAAGCTAATAACTGTGAATTACTAATTTTATCAAATTGGGATAAAGAGTCATGCGATCAGCTAATCGCTGATAAGCCAGAGCTATTTGAAAATTTTGAACGCGACAAGATTATTTTTTCAGGTAATACCGGTTTTATGAAACCAGAGCCTGAAATTTATAATTACGCAACTGATAAATATAAGCTCGATCCAGCCGATTGTATTTTAATTGACGATCAACCCGAAAATATCGCAGCTGCGCATGCTGCTGGCTGGGCCAACTCTTTTGTGCATACTGACGCTGAAACTACTAAAGCTGAATTAATTAAACTTGGTGTAATCAGTGATCCTGAAAATAGCACTAATAATACTGATTCTGTTGTCACAGTAAATTAAAAATATTTACAAGTTTTCAAGAATAAGAGTATATAATCATACTAGTCTGAAAACAGTTGTAAAATTAATATTCTGAATCGAGATTCACTTATGAAAGTTACATGCTACATAGAAAGAGATGTTGAAACTGGACTTTATGTTGCTATGGTGCCATCTATACCCGGTGCCCACACACAAGCTGCAACCCTAGATGAGTTACAAAGGAATTTACACGAAGTCGTAGAATTATGCCTACAAGAACTTAGTATCGATGAGCGTGAATCGTTACCTGAGTTTATCGGCGTACAACAATTAGAGGTTCGAGTTTGAGCAAGCTACAGATTCTAAGCGCAAAATAAGTCGAATATTTATTATTCTCGCTGGGATTTCAAAAAATTAGACAAAAAGGTAGCCACGTTTTTTACAAACATCCTGACGGCCGTACAACAACAGTACCTCATCACCCCGGTAGAGATTTATCCAGACCGCTTCTTAGAAGCATATTACGTGACATTCGTCTATCTTTACAAGATTTTAGCAACTTGCTAGAAAAGATATAGATTACTACTTAATTAAACCAATAAATATCATAAACGCTAAAACTATAGCTTTTGATAAATTTACCATGCTACCCTTAAGTTGATATCATAATTAATCGTAATATTTAAAATAATTTAAGGGCTATGCACATGTTAAAATCTAATTTTAAAACTATACTGATAGTTTTATTGCTATTAAATAACTGTAATGTACTAACTTGCGATCTCGAAAACACCCCTAATAGCGGCCTAAATTTATATCAAGTATTGGGCTGCGCAACTGACAACAATCTCAAACAATTCAACAGTCAAACTAAAACTGAAATCTTAAAAATAGCTTTTAATCGCGCTAGTGAATTCGCAGTTACTAATCCAAGCTGGGGCCCAATGGTCAAAAAAGCAATTCATACTTTATCGCACCCCGACAAACGCCATTCATATAACCAAGATTTAATAGCTACTACAATTAGTAAATTAATTGAAAACATATCAGAAGATCTAGATAACTCTGATGCTGACCAACTACTTCAAGATCTAATAGCTCTCAACAAATTGCCCGATGGTAATAATATTATTATGAATTTAACCGAAGACCCTAAGCGACTAGATTATGACTATCTCAGAGCTAGATTACTTACCGATGCTGATCGCGTAATCGAGTATATAAATAGTAATATTTTTGGTTATTAAAAAACCTAGTGTGATTATTTAAGACCACTAATTTCAATTTCAGTTAAATAGCGCCAGGTGCCCGATTTTAGGTCAGTTAATGTTAAGCCAGCATATTGCACGCGCTCTAATTTTCTGACGGTATAATCTAAAGCTTGAAACATGCGCCGTACGATTCTATTGCGGCCACTGTGAATCTCAACCAATAATTTTTTACGATCTTTTAAGTTTTTAAATTCTAATAAATCTGGCTTAATAAAACCATCGGTTAATTCTAAACCCGTCTTTAGAGTTATAAAATCTGCTTCGGCAAAATCACGATCCACTGTGACACAATAAGTTTTAGCAATTTCATATTTAGGATGTGCTAATCTTTGCGCTAAATCACCGTCGTTGGTCAGAACCAACAAACCAGTTGTTTCACGGTCTAAGCGACCAACAGGATATAATCTAGCTTTAAAACTATTATCCAATAAATCAAAAATCGTTGGTCTTTTAAGATCATCAGAAACTGTAGTAATATAACCAGCTGGTTTATTTAAAAGTAGATAAACTTTTTGATCAAAATTAATTATATTACCCAAATATTTAACTATATCGCCAACTTTTAGCTTATACCCCGGTTCCAAAATTACTTGGTCGTTAACCGTCACTTGCCCAGCTTTAACTAAATCGCCTGCTTTACGACGGGCACAGATGCCAGCTTTGGCTAAATACACACTAACAGAGCTATTAGAGCCAGAAATATTGGCTTCTGGAGAATTAATTTCTGTGGTATTAATTTTGGAGATCTTAGACATTAAATTTCTTTCTAAACTAATAGTTTGCCTGAAAATAATTAGCACATGTGCTCGCAACATCCCTCGACTACACTACGTTTCGCTCGGGACGAGCGAAAAAAAGTTAGTACATATGAGAAGTTTCAGAAAAGCTCTTTTAGATAATTTTGAGCAAGCAAATTTAAGAGATATTAATTAATTTTAAGTTAAATTATATTAGTTAATAGTTAAAATAACCATTAGAACTTTTTTCACATTCATCCTCTCTCGCTCATCCCGAGAGTTTATCCCGAGTTCAATCGAGGGAAGGGATGTTGCAAGTTATACCAAAAACCTAAAAGAGAGCTGAACATGATCCTATCAGGCCATAAAATTCGTGAGTTACTAAACCAAGATATTTTTATTACGCCATTTAAAGAACAACAACTTGGGGCCAATAGTTATAATCTAAGACTACATGAACAACTGCTAGTCTACGATAACAACTTGCTAGATATGCGCCAAAAAAATCCAGCGCACCCGATTACTATTCCAGCTGACGGCTTAATTCTAGAACCAAATAAATTATATCTTGGTCGCACAGTTGAACATACTAAGACATTAAAACATGTCCCAATGCTCGAAGGCCGCTCATCGATTGGTCGCCTAGGGCTCTTTGTACATATTACTGCTGGCTTTGGCGATGTCGGCTTTAATGGTTTCTGGACACTCGAAATTTCCTGCATCCAGCCCATCAAAATTTACCCTAATGTCGAGATTTGCCAGATTTTTTATCACACCATTGAGGGTAGCTATAGCCCATATACAAGCAATAAATATCAAGATAACCAAAGTGTCCAAGCTAGTATGTTATATAAAGATTTTGAACCAAAAATTTAAAAATCGATTTTATGTTCTTTAATTTTATTCCAGATTAATGGCACTAGAGCTAATAAAATTAAAACACTTAGCCCGCCAATAATCCCGGGTGTTAATAATTCCAACGCCGAATTTACGCGACCTAATTCACGACCCATAAAACTAAAAATTAACAAACTCGGGAAAACTCCCACGCCAGTAGTCCAGATGAAAGTTGTCACTGGTACATTAGTTAGCGCCACCAAAATATTAATTACTGAAAATGGAATAATCGCCGCAAAATGTAAAATCAAAATAAAACTCACGCCATAACGAGCCATGTTAGCATTAAACTTAGCTAATCTGTCAGCATAACGTGTTTGCAACCAGCGACCCAAGAAGTGCCTAAATAATAAAAACGAAATCAAACTCCCAATTACAGCTGCCACTGTGGCGTATAATAAACCAGGCAATACGCCAAATAAAAAACCGCCAGTTACTGTAAATGCAGCGGCTAATGGCGCCGTAGAGATCACAATCGTAATATAAGTCAGCATGTAAGAGAGCACTGCCATGTAATAATGGGTTTGAACTAGATTTTGTAAATACGCTCGATGTGCTTTAAGCGTTTCTAATGAAACATAATCTGCAATTCCAATGTAATTTAAAAAGCCCACTATGGCTAAAATAGCAGCCACTGTTATAATCTGTTTTTTGGTGATCGCCATCTAATTCTCCTAATACAAATAAATTTATTTTTTTAAACTAAAATATTTT
>CANKEI010000039.1 GCA_947481115.1 bacterium | reverse complement strand
GATGTATCAACGCCGTTACGTTCTAACGCCTCACCAAATAACCATGTCCCGACAGCCGATGCTGCGGCCGCAAAACTTATCCATTCGACTGCACCCTTGAATGTAATTGTTAATATTGGAATCACAAAGCCAACATTATGCACTAAAACATCTTGCCCTGATACGAAAAAATTATGACATTGCGCAACAGTTAAACTATAAACATCAACTTGCTCTAAGCCAGTTTGTAGCTTTTCAAGATGAGCGCCTAATGGTACCAAGTCACTATTACTGTTGTGCAAAAGAAATTCATGGGTTAAGTCTTTGGCAAATACCCATCCAATTTTACGATCTTTAAGCGCATAAAATCTTTGTGCTGGGGCTGTACAAACTTTCTGATTATTAAGAGATAGCTGAATACACATCGACGCCTGTCGCCGTGTAACTTGTATTACTTTGGATTCGACCACGCAACATTCGCCGAAGTCGTAGCTCAACACTAAATCATCTTTTTTGATCTGCTCAATGGGTACATAACCAGTACTGGTTTTAACCAAAGTGCCCGCTAAAAATCCTTCAGCATATAATTGCGCACTGGTAAAAGAAAAAATCAGCCCTAAAAAATAAATTAATTTTGTGATATTTAATTTAAAGAATGCGTTCATTGTAACTCTGCCTTAAGTTGCTTCACTTTGATCTATAGCAGCGTTTATACTATATCAAAAATATTATTTGACAAATTAAAATAAGATCAAATGGGCCATATTTATCGTTTAATTGTTAGCGATAGTGACTATGTAATGGAACAAAATGCTCGTCGTGAAGCTGAGCAGCGGGAAGAACGCTTACGTATCGAACGAGAACGACTAGAGTTACAATATGCTATATTTTTGGCTGAATTATCCAATAGACCAGCCCAATCAACTGTGATCATACACAATCACTAGACTTCTTCCATCGAGATGAGCGGGAAACAACCAATTTAACCCATACTAATTTTTTAAATTGCTGGCGCTGCCGCATGCCACTCCGGCTGGATACCGAGCACCTGCGACGCCAAACCAACTGGCTGGAATGCTGGCCATGGACGACCACGCGGCTTCATTTGTCCGATACCTCGTTTATGACAGGTAATGCTATCAGCTACGGCTATAAATTCTGGATTACCATATAACTCTGCGCAAGCCGGTGCAATAAACTTTTGATATTCACATAAGCTATCTCGGGTGACAATATCTCTAGGTTCAACTACCATTGGATTACGTTTTAAAAATTCACAACCAAAGATAAATTTTTGTAACTCTGGCGAATTTTGGGTTAACTGGCTAATAGCTGCTTCAAGTTCTATAATTTTAAATTTCTGGATAATATTCTTGGCAGTCATCAAATCAAAACAAACTTGATTAATCGGATCAAAAGTTTTATTAGTAAATGGCGTATTTATAAAATCGATCCCTAAAATATAGGGGCTATCTTTTAGATTCACATTAGTTTCATGTACGGCACAGAGACCATCAGAATGGGCATGCATGGGCCCAGTGCCACTTGATAAGGGATTATCAGGCGTAACTGTCGAGCCACCTATGCTACAAATTAATAGCTCTTTATAGTTGCCTGGCCCTTGATCAAAGCGCGAATCGCCAAAAAATTCGGCACAAGCTGACGCAATTTTACGTAAATATTTACAATTAGCTTCTCTTAAATCAGTCGAAGTATTGGCTAAGACTCCCTCATCGAAATGCTTGAGCAATTCGCAGCCCAGCACAAATTTTTGTAATGTTGGCTCACTATTTACCGGCCCAGCAAATTTTAAAATTTTGATCGCATTAAGTGGCTCCGTTGATGCACCTAACGGCAATAATTTATGTTTTTGCATAATCTCTTGGGCTCGCGCTAAACTAAAACAGACCTGCTTATTATTTTTAAAAGCGTTCGGCCCTAAAAAATTAGCCTGCGTCATACCAAAAATTAATTGCGTCGCGTCGCCATCGATATTGATATAATCTACGCCAGGAGGAC
Organism: bacterium; assembly: GCA_947481115.1. GTDB lineage: Bacteria > Babelota > Babeliae > Babelales > JABDEC01 > CANKVQ01. The sequence goes on along the minus strand of CANKEI010000039.1, from coordinate 6,364 downwards.
ATAACGCATCATCAGTAGCATATAGCAATTGTGGCTGGCTTTGAGCTTGGGCTTGGACTAAAATCTCTCCAGCATTAAGCTTTAAAAAAGCCAAACAGAGCCCCAGATAAGCTAAGTAACTATATTTTCTAGCTATAAACCCCATTAGCAAACCCCAATTAATCTCTTAATTAAACCCAATTTAAATATTTTTAGTTAATTCTAGCGTACTGAAAAATCCACTCGAAAAGCTAGAGTCCTGCTAATTAAGCCCTATTTTTCCCAGTTTTACGTGATCTATTGTCCCTAGTTTCGATAAAACAGTAGGGTACTATGACCTATGGTTCGATATTTTTTCTCCTAAAGTCGAAAAAACTCACCACGAACGTATTGGGGATAGATTTAAGTAAATAACTAAAATTTTAATAATTTAACTTTTTTAAATATTTTCAAAGGGAAAATTATGATCGCCTATGTACCGCAAATTACTTACCTGCTAGCGCTGATTAAAGAAATCTTAGAGTTAATTGGGATAATAATAATTATTATAGGGGCTCTGATTTCGACTTTTAACTATTTTAAAGATTTATTTACGCAGATCCCTTACGATGTCCGCACTAACCGTATTCGCATCAGATTAGGTCAGAGTATTGTTTCAGGCTTAGAGCTAATTGTAGCTGCTGATGTGATTAGTACTACCATCGACCAAACTTACCAAACTCTTGGAATCTTAATTTTAACGATTATTATCAGAATCGCCCTGGGTTATTTCTTAGGACGCGATATTAACTCAATTAGTCCGGCAGAATTAAAGAAAATCGAAGGGTAAAATAGCTATGATCTTTCATAAACATGTTTTCGTGGTTACTAGCATCATGTGTATCGCTTTAGTAATATTATATTTACCAATGCCATTCAGTAACTCTACTGAGAAATATCGCACTGGCTGCTTTACTTGTCGCTGTAAAGATCAAGCTGGCAAAAAAGTGATTTTAGGACCTATTTGTAATTATCAGAATAGTATGGCGCAAGATCTGCAAAGCTTTGCATGTGACCAAACTACAGCTACAGAACAATGCCAAGATTTAAGTGCCCAGCAAGGATTAGAACTAATTAGTGCCCATGTCTGGCAAGCTTAGTTTAAATTTGCTGTAAATTTAATCTAAATTGGTTTCTAAGCGTGCTATAATCTTTTTGATCAATTCTAATGCATCGGGCGCAGCTTCAACTACTAATATGTATTGCGGTTGACCATACAGATGTGTCGCAAAATTCCTTAGAGACCAAAATTTTATAAATACATCTTGCTCAAGTTTAGTGATTAATTCAGATTCAGCCGCTAATTCAATTACGCCTTTGGGCGAATTAGGAATGTCAGTAAAACCCTGCTGCTCTAAATACTCTTTAATTACTTTCCAAACAGACTCAATTAAAATTTTGAAACGTGCCACCACCGAATCTTGAATAAATTCTCGTTCATCAAGGTCAATAGTTTGTTGTAATTTATCGATCGCTTTATCTAAAGCAATCATCATTCGATGCACATTCTCTAACTTATAATTCATTCGGTCCATAAAATCATCTCTTTAGTAATAGCTGCTTTAAACTTTGAGTCAATAATCGAATTAATATCAACAATATCAAAGGCATAACCAATATTAGACGCTTCTAAAATATCTTTAAGCTCTGCAATATCATAATAGCTAATTGGCTTGCTCGCTTCTAACGCTAAATCAATATCAGACGTTTCCGAAAATTTACCTCGTGCCCTAGAACCATATAAATAAATCCGAGCTTCTGGGATTATAGCTTTACATAGCCTGACTATTTTGATCTTTTTTTCTAAATTTATACCATCTAAAATTATACCCATAATTACCTGTCGCTAACTAATTTAACCTAATTTAAGTAATTTAGTTTAAATTAGTAGATTTGAGCACTTCTTGGCGATCACTAAAAAAAGTTTTTTCACGCCCAAAAATTTGATACTCGTCCGGGCCTTTACCCAAGATCGCAATCATACTTCCAGGATGCGAAATTTTAACAGCTAAAGCAATTGCGCTAGCTCTATCGGGCTCTAATAATACTTTAGCTAGATTCACGGGTAAAACACCAGCATAAACCGCCTGTTCAATTAATTTTGCATCTTCAGTTCTGGGGTTATCAGTCGTGATAATAATTTGGTCCGCGATCTGGGCTGCAATTTTACCCATTAGTGGTCGCTTTAATTTATCACGATCACCACTAGCTCCAAACACAACTATCAAATGTTTAGTTAATTGTCGCAACAGCGAGAGTAGCGCTTCAAAGGAGGACGGCGTATGCGCATAATCTATAATCGCGCTAGCACCATTTGGCAGCTCATAACGTTCTGATCGACCTGGTGCCGGCTGTAAAGTTAGTAAATTTTGTTTAATTTGCGCTAAATCTAAACCCAAACTATCCAGACAAGCTATTACACCAGCTAAGTTATAGCAGTTAAATTTGCCCCATAATTTTGGAACTATAAAATTAATGTTCTCCCGGCCTACGCCAAGGCTTCGGCGGGCAAGCGACTCGACTGATTTTTGGGTATTCGTAAAATTAAATTTTAAGCCCGCAGCCCCATCTTGCTGTAACTCGATTAAATAATCTACGCTGGAACAACTATTAAAACTAAAAGTTTTACAGTTTAAATTTAAACTCTTAGCTAATTCTAACGCTTTAACACACCAATTATTATCGCGATTAAAAATCACGGGCGCTTGTAAGCGCATGTGCTTAAATATTTGACACTTAGCCGCAAAATACTGATTAATATCGTTATAAAATTCAGCGTGCTCTTGTTCCAAGTTAGTAAAAATCGCAGCACTAAACTCTACATCGTCTAATCTATGCAAACTAAACGCCTGCGCCGCTGCTTCCATCACTACATATGCTACATCTTGGGCTATGCACTGCGCAAAAAACATTTGTAAATAATCCGGGTGCGGTGTCGTTAACGGCGCGTCATAAACAGCTTGGTCAATAATATTATGTACTCCCGTCAGCATAGCAGTTTTATAACCAGCATTAGATAATAAATGCTTTAAACTATAAACAGAAGTGGTTTTACCTTTGGTACCAGTTACGGCAATAATTTTAAGCTTTTTCGCAGGATAGCCCCAAGCCGCCGCACTTAAATTACTTAAGCTTTGGCGACAGTTACTAACTTCGATTAACTCTATATTAAGTTCTAAAAGCTTAGCTAAAATTTCCGGGCTTAAACCTGTCCCAGTTTCAACTACAATTTTAGTCGCACCCAACTCAATTGCTGGCAAAATATAATTAACCCCATGCTCATACTTACCAGTTACAGCAACAAAAGTAGATCCAGGGCCGACTTGATCTGTATGGCAAGTCACGGGCCAAATTTTAGGTAACATAATCTCTAATACAATTTTTGCGCCCGCTATATCCGCGGAAGAAACTTATACCTACTACATTTATTATCACAACGTAATCTTATTTGGCTTTATTAATATAAGCACTAACTTGTTGTCGCATCATTGGTAAAAAGTAAATTATACCGTACAAGTTAATTACAAACATTAGACCATTCACGATATCGTTTAAATTCCAGATAATATCAACTTTAGCCATGGTACCCAGAACGGTGATCGCAATATAAATCAAACTACAGAGACCAACCCAGCGCCCATTGGTTAAAAACAACCAGGCATCACGTGCTATAAAAATAAACGATACTAAGCAGCCTAAACCAAAACTAGCGGCACAGAAAGTTACTACCCAACCGCCAGCTACACCAAATACCGTTTCAAAAGCTGAAATCGTTAAAGCTGCACTACTTAAACCATTATTCCAAACGCCACTCATGACAATACATAGTGCTACCACAAAGCAGACTACGTATGTACTAATAAAAGTACCAAGCATGGACATGATTGAATCTTTCATTGGTTCTTTGCTGCCAGTAGAGCCAAACAGCGTTGCTGCAACACCTAAGCCAGATTCATGCGCATTGAGCGATCTGGCAATCCCGTTACGCATAGCTTGTTGGACAGTAAAACCTACGCCTGCACCACCTAAAGCAGCTGGTGTAAAGGCACCTAGCCACATTAATCGTAGCGCCTCACCCAAATTAGCATAGTGATAAACTAGTACAATTAACGAAGAAATAATAAACACGCCTACCTTAAAAGGCACTAACTTATCTGAAATTTTTAAGATTCTTTCAGCGCCACCTAACATGACATAAATTACAAATAAACCTAGTACGGTCGCTGTAATCCAAGTATCTAAACCAAGAATTCGCGATATTCCCAAGCCAATGGAGTTAGCTTGCATCGCACTACCAGAAGTGAAAGAATAAAATAGTAGTGAAATTGCAAACAAATATGGCAACACTGTGCCACCAGGCACTCGACTTAGGTAAACCATTGGTCCACCTTCAGCAGTTTTATATTTATATTTGCCAATGACATAAGTGGCTAAAAAGACTTCCGCAAATCTTAGTGCTAACGCAAAGACACCCGCAATTAAGATCCAAAATGCAGCTCCTGGACCACCCATATAAATCGCGGTTCCGATGCCCGCAATACTGCCGTTACCAGTACTAGTTCCTAATGCGTTAATAAACGCTTGAAACGGGGTCATCTCGCCCGATTTAATTGCTTTAGGACGATCCTTAGGACTAAAAACTAATTTAAAAGACTCTGTGAAAAATCTAAATTGCACAAAACGTAACATTACAGTTACTAGCGCGCCGACACCCATAAAGATTGCCAATAATGGCCACCCCCAAATTGCTTCTGAAATGTTGCTAACTAGCAAATTAATATCAAACATCGATCTATCTCCAGGATTACTCAGTTATACCCAAATTTTATATCCAAATATTTTTAAACTTAATTTAAAAATATTTATAGTTAATTAATCCGCAAAAACTGCTTATTTTGCAAGTCAAAACATGTTTTTGAATATAAGATGTTTGCTATAATTTGGCAAACTTATCTTAATGGGGCCAAAATTAGTATTCGCTGACTATTCATTACTATTTTTTAGTATCAATTTTTTGAACACCGAACACACGCCTACGCCAATAAGCTTTTTTATTATCTAAAAACCAACTTTTATTTTGGGGTGTCAGAAATCTTGCCATTTGCTTCATATCAACTTTATACCTATACAGCAACACCATCAATTCACGTAAAGCATCTTCATTTAATTTACGATCAACCAAATCTAAATATAGTTCGTCGCCCGCACCTTCAAAGCTTTTAATAAACTTAATTTTTTTATCCATTCAAAAAAAGCATCTTCATCGCTATAAGAATAAAAGTGCACCTGGCTTACATGTTAAATAGTTATCATTGCTCATTTATCTTCTCCTTTACCACGTGCCCCACGTGAATGGTCGCCAGGCATAATATTATCATAGTCTCCATTAGGAAGTTGCACATCACAATGTGATCCACTGCCTTTTTTTTGCCTCCTTTTTAGCCAATTAGTCAGATAAGTTTTCAACCAAATATGCTACTAATTAATTGGTAGCAAGCCCATATTCCTGCTATTATTTAGAGTAATATTTGTGCTATCAAAAATTGTGGCTGTAATTGCCCATAAATTAAAAAACTTTCAGGTGTAATATGTCCAAGCGTAATTTAGTTTTAGTTTTATTGATGCTTTTAGGTACCCAATCTTGTATTACCACAATTAATGCTGGGGCTTGGAGCTTTTGCTGTGGCTCACGGCACCGTCCTTCTAGAATCCGAACTTGGGCGCATGAACATCAGAACGACATCGCGAGAACAGCCGCTGTATTAGCAGTAGCGTATACTGCTAGCGCACTTGTCAGAAGCACTAATCAGGCCATCGCAAAACAAATACCACTAGCTCCTGTAAGTATCCGAGAAACAATTATCCAACCGGCACTAGGCGTCGGCACCGCCGTAAAATTAGTTCTCGCAGCAGATGAAAGAATATGCAAAGATACCATGCATCGTGCTACTCTTGGAATGTAAACGAAAATTCAAACCTCTTTATCTTAGCCCCTGTATAGCCTATTATTGCCCAAAAAACAGTTTATGGATAAGCCCTATAGATCGCTATTTGAAACAAAAAAGAACCAAACTCTTCCCTCTCTCTCTCTCTCTCTCTCTCTCTCTCTCTCTCTCTCTCTGCTAAAATATTATTACTATCAGAATCAACAAGTTTCAGACAGCCTGAGACTAGCAGATTAGTTTTAGTAGTTTTATGGAGGTAATTTTATGAGTGCGCCGCAGCAGAAGGCGAAACTGAGTGGAAAAAAAACTCAGCTAGCTAACGAGAAGCTTTGTGGCAGATGAAGGTAGGTCCTTCGTAGTCGATCTCCAGAGGTAGACTACAAACCGTCTCAAGCGGCTGT
>CANKEI010000038.1 GCA_947481115.1 bacterium | reverse complement strand
TTTAAAATTAATCAGAATTAGCCCCACCATAGGACTTTAATTAATTCTGATAGTAATTATAGACTACTAAATGAGATTCTAAGAAAGCAATACTTTTATAAAGTTCAATACAAATAACGATTATGGCAGACTAGTAGCAAATCTCGATCATCACCATTGCCATCACCGCTACCACCTGTAACACCATTTAGATCAAATAGATCAAAATTAAGCCTGAATTATTTTATTAATACCAATAAACTTACTAAATATTTAAATTTCACAGCTAAAATGGCAGCTGTAATCAGTCAAAAACAATAGATTTAAAATTCAGCAACTATTTTATAAGTGTTTTAATTGACAAACTCGCTTATTTTGTTAACTTTTTAAGGTCTCGTGGGAATAGCTCAGCTGGTAGAGCGTTGCCTTGCCAAGGCAAAGGTCGCGGGTTCAAATCCCGTTTCCCACTCCAAATCCCCAGGCACCACATTAAGCAGTAGCTCGTGATAAAAGTAACTCAAAATAGTTCGCATAAATATTTTAGCTCTGCTTCTTCTGTTAATTATCGGTCTTTCTTCGCAAAATTATCGATCTATTACAAATCCAAATCAAATGTGGTATTTCTGGTTCGTCAGTGCATGTCTTTCAAATTTAAGACATGCTTACAGTTTAATAATTTTACAAGTTTAGGGCTTTTATTTTGATGAAATCCGTTATCGAGGAAGCATCCTCACTGGAAAAAGCGATCGAACAAGGTTGGATCAAGGCTGGAAAGCCAAAAGAGTTTTCAGTTAAAATTTTTCAAGAACCAATTAAAAACTTCTTAGGCATGAGTAAGCAAACTGCTAAAGTTGGCATATTTTTCAAAGAAGGTAGCCATGCTACTGAAACTAGCGGTTATCAAGGCAGCCGACCACAGCAAAGACGTCCTTACCGTGGCAATCGTCCCAATCCTAACCGCAATGCCAATAATCCTAATCATCCAAGTCATAAACCTCAAGAAGCTAACTCTGTAGCACAAGCTAGTCACAATTCAAGTAACACCAATGCTAGTACTCACACAGTTACTTCATCTGTGGCAGCCAGTAATCCACCTAAAGAAGCTGCTACGCGTCCGGATGGCACACCGGCACCAAAACGTTATCATCGTCCTCGTCGACCATATCAAGGCACTAAACCAGCTGCTGGAAATCAACCAAATTATGCCGGCCATGACGAAGATACAAGTAATAAAGAATAATTTTTAGCATGCAACGCACAATTGTAGCTCAATGTACCCCTATAGGCAGCGGTACTTTAGCGGTAATTAGAATTTCTGGACCGCAGAGTTTGCAAATTGCAGATCACATTGGGCAACTAGCTAATCAACAAAAGATTAGCGTGCAAGCAGCTAATACGATTAATTATGGTGCTGTGATAGAACATATTACAGCACCCCGTAATCTCCCAGAGAATCTGGTAAATTACGAAAAAGCTCTGTTAGATCAAACTAAGCTAGAAAATCAAACTTTTGAGATTATCGACCGGGCCATGTTCAGTGTCTTTCGAGCACCTAAATCTTTTACGGGTGAAGATACAGTTGAAATTAATTGTCACAACAATCAGCTAATAATTAATCAAATAATTAATTTAGCCTTGAAATTTGGCGCTAATTTAGCACAACGTGGTGAATTTTCACAACAAGCTTTTCTAAACAAAAAATTAGATCTCACTCAAGTTGAAGCTTTAAACGAGCTGATCCATGCTAACACCGATCAAGCGCTCAAAAAATCTTTAGCCCAACTTAGCGGCAGCTTATCGCACTGGCTAGTAGCGATCGAAGCACAATTGCTCCAAGCGCTTGCGCTCTCAGAAGCTAGTTTTGAGTTTCTCGATGAAGAGTTCGATTTTGGCCCGCAAATTTTAGTGATTATCGAAAAATTAGAACTTACTTTACGCGAATTACAAGTAAAGTTTAACCAAGACCAACAACTCAAAACTGGGATTAAGATCGCGATAATAGGGCCACCCAATGCTGGCAAATCGGCCCTATTTAATAGATTAGTACAACAAGAGCGGGCCATCGTAACTGAGATCGCTGGCACTACGCGAGACACCATCGAAGCTGGCTGGCAGCTTGGTAAATATTTAGTAACGTTTGTTGACACTGCTGGCTTACGTAAAACTAGTGAAACTATTGAACAACTGGGAATCACACGCTCACTGCAAGCTGCCCAGACTGCTGATGTGATTTTACTAGTATTTGACAGTACGCGTAATTCTACTAGTTATACAGAGACTGAATTAGCTGAATACCAAGAATTAATTAAGTTATATAATCACAAAATTTTATTAGTTTTAAATAAATGTGACTTAGATAACCGCAACACCCCCCCCTCGACTGTCGCTCGGGGTGATGTTGCGAGTGAAATACCCATTTTAGTCTCAGCCCAGACTGGCGCTAACTTAGACCAGCTAAAGCAAGCGCTCGAAAATAAAATTCAAAGCTTATTGGGCGCCAACAACTCGCCATTTTTATTAAATCAAAGACATAATGTAATTATTAGTGATTTATTAACTCAGCTAACAGTTATTAAACAATTACTAACCCAATCACAAGTTGCTTATGAGCTACTCTCAATTAATCTTAATGACGCGCTAGTAACTATTTCTGAACTAACCGGTAAAACTATTAGTGAACAAGCTATGGATAAAATATTTCAGGAATTTTGTGTGGGCAAATAACTTGAATAAACTATATGTCCAAGTTGTTTGCCCACAAATTATTATCTAGCTGTATGTTGTATATTCACAAGTACTGTCTGTACATAATATTTTGCCAGTAAAGGCAATACCGAAATCCTTACAATCAGTCACTTCTGTGCAAGGACCACCTTGAGTGGTATGTGGCGTTAGCGTGTGCGGAGGAAGGTTTGGCATACATATCTGCAAGTTATCATTACCTGAATTTATGTAGTAAATATCACCTGCGGTGCAACATTCAGTTTTACTACATTGCACAGGAAAGTTAGTAAGTTTTGGGTCAGTATTAACCCAGCATCCAACCCCAGATTTATTTGGCACACATGGAACACTAGCAACACTGACTCCCGTGCTAACTAATAAAATAATAGATATAGTTAATAATAGATTATTCGTCATAAACATAACCTCTTTAAACTTCCACTAAAACAATCTAGAATATCAAGATTTATTAATTCTAGTAGTAATAATAGCTTAGCAGAGGGGGGGGGGCAAAACCAATAGTTTAACTCTTTTTTCTTACAAATATAGATCTAATCAAGCTATTGCATGCTGTTATATACGACTTATAATATGATTTTGACTAACAAAATGTTATTTCTTTTGAGCCTGCCAAAGAGTTCATTGTTTCACTAAAACTTCTATCGAACCATGAGCACACAACAAAACAGGCCGGATTTTACACCGACCTGCTAGCATTCAAAAATTTAAATTAAGCTTAAGCAGCTGATGGACGTACATTCTGCTCAGGATTATCTGTAACTAACTCCGTCTCTGCACGACGATTAATACTTTGCGCTTCCATGCCATCTTCGTTAGTTAATAACTGTGAAGCACCGAAACCGATCGTACTAATACTCTTCTTAGGTACACCCTGCTTGATATACTCATTCGCTACATTGTAAGCCCGTTTTTGTGAAACTGCACGATTATGCAATTCACATTTAGCGATCTTGCAAGCATGACCTTTTACAATCACACGCAAATTAGCATCTGCATCTAGCTCGTTTTTTAAAATCCGCGCATTATTGCTAATTTTATTTACTTCTGTAGGCCTGATTTTACCGCTATCAAAATCAAACTGAATCGGATCCAGCGACTGATTATCATAAGCAATATCATCAGTATCAAAGTCTGAATTATTACCAGATACTTCAGCAGCAGCCACGTTAGCCCCTGATTCGGCACTATCATCAAAAATATCTTGGTCGATATCTTCTTCTAAAACAAATTCATCTGCATCGCCGCTCACCGTATAGCCTTTAACCAGCTCTTGCGCCGGTTCAGACTGTTCTACTTGATGCTCTACTGGCTTAACTGCTTTTTTATTAAAACAGCCTGGCATTATAAATAGCAGTAAAACTGCTAAAATAGGATACTTTTTCATGGTTTTACTTACCTCTCGCCCATAAATATTAGAAAAATTAACTGTATAGAGCGCTATTATAGCCTTAAAAAACTATCTGTAGAAGAGGGATTATTAGATTTTAGTCTAATATTCTATCAATTAGAAAAATCGTTAGGTATAATTGGGTATATAGTAAATTTATAAAAATTAAATACTTGCCTGCAGATATGGCCTTAATTTAGCCCTCAAAATATTAGCAGCTCAGGTTTGCTCCAACGAAATGGATCTTAAAAAAAATCTATGAAAAAAATCTTAATTAGCCAAAAACCCTGGGAAACCAGAACGGCCATCACGCGTGACAATCGATTACAAAATATCTATTTTGCCTCACACATCAAAGTTTATCTAGAACGCTGTTTTTATAAGGGCACCGTTACTAAAGTATTACCAGGTATTCAAACTGCTTTCGTAGAATTCGGCCAGTATAAAGCTGGTTTTTTACATATTTCAGAAATCGACCACAACTTAGCATTATCACGCATGTCTAACTCGATCGAAATCGAAGACGATAAACGCATTACTAGTCACATGGATATTAGCAAAATCCTAAAAGAAGGCGAACCTATCTTAGTTCAAGTCAGCAAAGAACCAGTTTATGAAAAAGGGGCTAAATTAACCCGCTGCTTCACCTTGCCTGGTAGATTTATTGTCTTAATGCCTAATATTCCCCGCGTAGGAATTTCTAAAAAAATCGAAGCTCCCGAAGAGCGTCAACGTTTAAAAGATATTTTGCGTAACCTATTACCAGAAGGCATGGGCGCAATTATCCGAACTTCTTGCGAACATCGTACCGAAAAAGAACTAGCAAAAGATGTAGACTATTTAGTAGGATTGTGGAAAACGATTACTGATAGTTATAATGCAGCGCCAGGCGTAAAATTAATTCATACTGACTTACCACTTTCGCTCCAAACAGTACGCGATAACTTAGATGATCAAGTCACTGAAATTATTACCGATAACCCTGATGCGCATGCTGAAGTTTTAGATTTCTTAAAACAAATTGCTCCAGAATATAAACATTTAGTTAAAATGCATAAAGATCCACCAACTTTATTCGAAGCGCATAATATCGAAAAGCAGTTGGAAAGCGCGCTTGAAAAGAAAACTATTTTACGCTCTGGCGGTTCAATTATTATTGAATCTACCGAGGCTATGACAGTTGTGGATGTTAATACTGGTAAATTTGTCGGTAAACGTGACCTGGAAGACACTATTTTACAAACCAATCTCGAAGCCGCTGAAGAAATTGTTAGACAGCTACGTTTGCGTAACATTGGTGGCTTAATCGTAATCGATTTTATCGATATGGGTATTTCAGCTAATCGCCAAAAAGTATTTAAAAACTTCGAACAAATGCTCAAAGAGCACGACAAGTTCCAGTCAGTAGTTCTAAGAATTTCAGAGTTCGGCTTAGTTCAAATGACCCGTAAACGTTCTGGCAAAACTTTAGTGCAACAATTGACTAGTACCTGTGAAGACTGTTGCGGGCGCGGATTTGTAAATTCGATCGAAACAGATAGTCACAATGCTCTGCGCAAATTTACCGAAAGCTTAACTGAAGTTAAGCGCAAAACTGTCCGCTTGATCTTAAATCCTGATATTTTTGATTTTATTAATAATTCCGAACATGATGCGATTTTAGAGCTAGAAAAGAAATTTCAGTGCCAGATCACCCTCGAAAGTAATCCAGAGCTAGAGCGCCATAAGTTTAAAATTCACTAACTGTTAATTTATGTTAGACTAGACCGCAAATTATTAATCAAATTTAAAACCATCGGGGTATCAGGATGACTGAAAAACTCGCAATTTTGGCACAATATCCAGACTATGCTATAAATATCGGCATTGAAGTCCACGTGCAGCTGCAAACCAAAAGTAAAATTTTCTGTAGCTGTCCTAATTCTGTTGATCAAACCCAAAATAGCCAGATTTGCCAAATTTGTGCTGGTTATCCCGGCGTTTTGCCAGTCTTAAATCATCAAGTAATTGAATCTGCCATTGCGGTTGGTTTAGCTACTGAAAGCCAGATCGCCCCGATCTCTAAATTTGCTCGTAAACATTATTTTTACCCAGATTTACCTAAAAATTATCAAATTACCCAAGACAAAGAACCGATTTGCGAGTTTGGCAAAGTTAAAATTCAGACTCCTGAAGGGCCTAAAGAAATTCGTTTAATTCGCATACATATCGAAGAAGACGCTGGCAAAAATATTCACGCACCTAGTCAAAACATTAGCTTGGTAAATCTAAATCGCACAGGCACGCCATTATTAGAGATTGTCAGTTTTCCTGATATCACTAGCTCTTTTGAAGCTAAGCAGTACCTTAAAACCTTACGTGATATTGTACATGCTTTAGGTATCTGTTCTGGCAACATGGAAGATGGCGCTTTTCGTGCTGATACTAATATCTCTGTACGTAAAAAAATTGCTACTGAGATGGGCACCCGTTGTGAATTAAAAAATATTAACTCGTTTAAGTTTATTGGTGACGCTGTCGAATATGAAGTAGAACGCCAGATTAAACTTTTAGAAAAAGGTGGCGTAGTCCGCCAAGAAACCCGACTTTGGGATACTAAAACTCATAAGACTGTGGTCATGCGCTCTAAAGAAGAAGCCGCTGATTACCGTTATTTCTTGGACCCAGATTTGCCGTGGATCGAAGTTACTCCGGCCATGATCGAAGTAGTTAAAGCACAATTACCAGAACTACCTGATGCTAAGTTTCAACGCTATATTACCGTACTTGGGCTAACTGAATACGAGGCTGAAGTATTAATGGATGAACCTGAAGCAGCCCTTTATTTCGAAGTTGCCCGCAAATTTACTAATAGTCGCCAGCTAGTTAACTGGATCTTGCGTGATCTATTAGGCTATTTAAAAGAGCAAAAAATTACACTTCGTGATTGCAAATTTACTCCTAAGCGCATGGCTGAACTAGTTGATTTACTAGATCAAAATGTGATTAATAATCATGCTGCCAAAACTGTTTTTGAACAAGCTGCTAAGACTGGCGAAGCTCCTAGTGCGCTAGTAGAAAGTTTAGGCTTAAAGCAGATCGGTTCTGAAGCTGAACTGGAACAGATGGCCCAAGAGCTCATCGCCCAAAATCCGGCTAATGTAGCGGAGTATCGTGCTGGCAAGACCAAGCTAATCGGCTTCTTCGTCGGCCAGATGATGCAAAAAACTCAAGGCCGTGGCAACCCCCAAATTATTCAAAAAATACTATTAAAGCTACTTTCTTGATTTGCAACTTAAACCTGCAAATTAGTAAAGCCAGCTAGTATTTGAATTAAAATCGTCTCAAACTGTTGCTTTTAGAAACTCCCATCTATTATCCTAGAGATAGTAGTTATATGTGAAATTGGCTAACAGAGCTATAAATTTGGTTTTATAGCCTAAAGCTAAAGTTTTATAAAAAAGGAGTTTCTATGAAGAAATTTTTATCTATTTTGGCTCTCTCGAGCTTAATGGTTGCTGGTAGTGTTGAAGCACAATCTAGCACTGCTCCATCAGGTGGCAATGTTGGCCCTGGCGGCGTTGAGCCGGTGTGTAAAAAGAGGCAAAACTGGTGTCCTGTAAAAAATAAATGCGTTGCTAAAAAATCTTTTTCTTCTAAATGTTTCCCTAACGGCGGCCTGCCAAGCAAAATTGGCCCTGATGGAAAAATGGTATGCCCACTAGACGGTCAATTCTATTGCGCTCGCGATAAAAGCTGTTTGGTCTTAGGCTCAAATTATCGAGAAATTGGCGCTTTAGAAGTTTGGTGCAATACTCAGCCTAACTAATTTTAAAACTCTAAATACAAATTTGGGCGGGAATATTAAACCTCTCGCCCAATAATAAAAATAAAAATATAGAATCCATCCCGCATGGTGCGATAGATGGAGGTTATATAATCATAAATCTAAATATAATTAAACAAATGGAGTGTTTTTATGAAAAAAATATTATCAATTTTGGCTCTTTTGAGTATTATTTCTGCAGGTAACGTAGTTGCGCGTGATGGTGGCAAAGGCGCACCAAAAGTTAGTGCTACTAGTGCTACTATAGTACAGGCTAATTTATTAAGATTAAAAAAAGGTCAAGTTTTAACAGCACAACAAAAATCAGACCTAATTTCGAATGCACAAAAATTAGAGCGTGACATATCACCTAAGCGTAGGTCAGTAGCTAAATTACTACAGCGCAGTCTAGTGCCATCAACAGAAGTAGTCCAAGCTGCAATCAACGAAGGCCGTAAAACCAGTCATGCAACTGGATACAATCCTGTAATTCAGAGAACTAAATCTCATCCAGTATTTTAAATTTACAATAGATAGCTGACAAATAATTTAATTGTATTTATAAATTATAATTTTATTGGGCGGGAATT
>CANKEI010000037.1 GCA_947481115.1 bacterium | reverse complement strand
GGTGAATTAGCTAATTTTAAATTACAAAATATCTCCGGTGCTTACTGGCGCGCTGATCGCGAAGGACAAGCACTCCAAAGAATCTCGGGAACTGCTTTTTATACTGCCCAAGATTTAGCTGATTATGAACTACGTCGCGAAGAAGCACTTAAGTACGACCATCGTAAATTAGGCCGTGAAATGGATCTATTCTCATTTCATGATGAAGGCCCTGGTTTCCCATTCTTCCATCCCAAAGGTAAAATAATTATTAATAAATTGGTCGAAGAGCTACGCAAATTAAGACTAGCTAAAAACTACGACGAGATCTCAACGCCAATTATTTTAAGTGATGAATTGTGGCGCCGCTCTGGGCATTATCAGCATTATCGCGAGAATATGTACTTTTGCGAAATTGATGAACATAACTATGCGATTAAGCCCATGAATTGTCCCGGCTCAATCTTAGTTTTTAAAACGAGGCCCAGATCTTATCGCGAATTGCCACTAAGATTATCAGAATTTGGCTTGGTGCACCGACATGAACTTTCCGGTGTACTGCACGGGCTATTTAGAGTGCGCGCGTTTACGCAAGATGACTGTCATACTTATTGCACAGTTGATCAAATTGAAAACGAAATTGTCGAAATTATTAAAATTGCACAATATGTTTTAGGTAAATATGGCTTCGCAAATTTAGATATCGCTGTCTCAACTAAACCAGCTAAATCTTTAGGCACTGACGAAGTTTGGGCACAGGCTACAGCAGCTCTAGAAAACGCGCTTAAACGCGCTGACTTACCATATCGCATACAGCCCGGCGAAGGTGCTTTCTATGGTCCTAAAATCGAATTTAAAATTAAAGATTCAATGGGACGCGAATGGCAATGCGGTACCATCCAAGTTGATTTCTTCCAAGCTGAAAATTTTGACTTATCTTATATTTCTAGCGAAGGCAAAAAAGAACGTCCGGTGATTATCCATCATGTGATCTATGGCTCACTAGAACGCTTCCTAGGCATCTTACTAGAACATCATAAGGGCTGGTTGCCATTTAGCTTAGCACCAATACAATTACGCGTGTTGACCATCACCGATAAACAACAAGGTTATGCTGCGCAAATCGTTGATCAGCTGCGGTCCGCTAATTTACGCGCTGAGCTAGATCCTTCATCAGATCCACTTTCCGGTAAGATTAAGAGTGCACAACTAGATCGCATTCCATACACGGTAATTATCGGCGACAAAGAAATGGAAAAAAATGTGGTCACTTTACGACACCACAATGGACAGCAAACACAAAATTTAACACTCGCAGAGTTATTAAAAAGAACTGAATCGCTACTTGAATAATCGCTTCAATAAGAGACTTTCAAGAAATATTTTAAGTTGTTGTAGAAATTGTTGACTTTCTGATTTGGATTTTATTACCATGTAGTTAAGTCTGGAGATGTGGTAATAGGTACCTAATCTATATCAGGAGGATACTCATATGGCAGTTGCCAAGAAAAAGAAAGCCGCTCCGAAGCGTCGCGTTGTTCGCAAAGTTGTGAAGAAACGTGTTGCTGCTAAGAAAGCTGCGCCTAAAAAACGTGTTGCCGCAAAAAGAGCTGCACCCAAAAAACGTGTTGCCGCAAAAAGAGCTGCACCCAAAAAACGTGTTGCCGCAAAAAGAGCTGCACCCAAAAAACGCGTAGTTGCTAAGAAAGCTGCGCCCAAAAGACGTGTAGCAGCAAAAAGAGCTGCTCCTAAACGTCGTGTTGCTGTTAAAAGAGCTGCGCCTAAAAAACGCGTTGAAGCTTTATTAATAGAAGTAGAGGGTGGCGCAGAACACGCTAAGCGCCCAATGGCTAGACGTCGCGTAGTACGTCGCCGTAAACCGGTTGCTAAAGCTGTTAAGGCTGTAGTAGAAGCTGGTAAAAAATAACGAACTTTTAGAAATTAGCAATTAAGAACAGATCGGTGTCATAACTGGTCTGTTCTTTTTTTAATTGATTTTAAAAGACTTTAGTTTAACTGCAACTGTAGCTGCAAATTTGCGCGATTGGCAAAGCTCTGATAGAATACGACTTATATTATTAAATCGTTAACCCCCAACTTTAGAATTTAAGCAAATGGTGGATGTCCAGCAAGTACTTGTAATACTGTCACTAAGAGTGCTAGCACCATGTTTTTATTTAGTTTCATATTACCCCCTAAGAGTAAACGCCATTAATCAGATTAACACAGCGAGTAGTTTAACATTGAGTCCCCATAATTTCAAGTATCATACGGATTTATAGCATGTTTCAGCTCTCTTTCCCGCTTTTCAAAATTTTAGCAACCGCTGGCAATACCATTCTGGCATCACTAAGTTCGATTTCTAGTTTTCTAAATTCATATGAATTTCTATTTTTAGCTGAAACGATTTCACTGGCGATTAAAATTTTTATTTTATTTAAAATTGTGCGCTACGCTTTCAGCTCCCATAAATTTGATCGGCTTTGGATCTTATTAATTTTGGTAGTAATCGGATCGTTGGTCGAAGATTTAGCCTGGATCGTCAATATTCTACATAGCTATGTGCCAGCACTAGACGAACGCATTAAAATCTTTTTTATTCGTTTTGCCTGGGCGCTTGAAATTATCGAATATCAAGCGTTAGCCCTATTTATTGAAAATTTAATCAATCGCAATACCCGCTTAAAAATCCACAATTGGATCTTGCTAGCGATTACCATCACCTTAGTTAGTAGTTTTTTGTATTTAATTATCTTTAATGGCAATCAAATTCATCCCCGCCCAGTTTACGAATTTAAACTGCTCGATTATACAGCTAGATACTTACTAATAATTATGTTACCTACAATATTGCTAGTCTTACACAGCATCTATAAGCAAAAAATTCCTAAAATTCTCAAACAACAAATTAAAACGTTATTTATTGGCCTAATCGCTCCCCGCATTATTGCTGACTATATCCAGACTTATACCTCTAAATTGGTCCCTGAATATGTCATGAGTAATTATTTTGCCGTGAGTATTTCAAGTATCTCAGTGGCTTTAGCGGCCCTGTATTGCACCAATAAAATTTTAAAATTGCGGTTTTTAAATCTTAATAACCACGTACAATCAGGTGGCCATAAATTTAACTTTATTAATGATTTCCGTACTATTTTAGAACAACTTAGTCATGCTACAACTACGCGCGAATTGACTAATACTGTTAAAGATTTTTTTCACAAATCATTGCAAATTCCAACTGGGTTAACTTTGGTTTATTTTAGACAGTTAAATAATAACACTAATCAGCAGCAGCAATTTCGTGATCGCATGTTATTACGCGCCCCATCTTCTGAGCCAGATGTTTTGAAAAATGCCCTAGTCGAAAGTTTTATTAACTCTAGTACCGAGGTCCAAAAGCATCTATTTGAGAAAAAAATTCTAATTTATGACGAGATCGAATTTAGTAATTTCTATGACGATAATCAAGTGCGTCAAACTGTACTAACTTTTATGAAACAAGTTAATGCTGAAATTTTTATTCCCATTTATCAAGATCATAGTATTAGTGCCTATATTTTAATTGAGCGCGATGCGAAACGTAAAGGCTTATACAGCGACTTAGAACGTGATGAAATGATCGTGTTTGCTAGTTACCTAGAAAATACGATTAATTTATTACAAAAACAGGATCTAGAGACCATTATTTTACGCGAAAAAGAGCTACAGGAAGAACTGTTTTTAAAACATCAAGAAATTAACCAGTACAAAGAAAGCATTCGTTCATTTTTAAAAAAATCGCAAAAAAATATTGGGATCTTGTTTTATAAAAACCGTAATTTTGTTTTTGCCAATCAATATGCCAAAGAGATTATTAAAATTAATCCCAATGTACAGGATCATCATCCACTAGCGCAAAAACTGAAGGCGCTAGCCCGCCAAGTAATCGAATACAAATCTGCGCAAACTAGTTTTGCAACTGATCCAGATGGCCAAAAATTAATTATCTCAGCGGTGCCCAATTTAGAATATAACAATGTAATCATTACAGTTTATTATCCTGATATCTCCGATATCGTTAAACAACAAATAGATCACTTAAATGACCCATCTCGTTGGGATTATCTCTTGTATTTGGAGACCACAGAATCTGGTAAATTAATTAATCAACTAATTCCTGGCTCTGGTGAAAGTTTATTAAATTATAAAATAAGTTTATTGCAAATCGCGCTCTCTAAGAAGGCAATTTTACTTTCTTTGCCTGAGGACGATCTAATTAATACCGTCGAGATTATTAACCATATTAGTTTACGTAAAAATCTCTATATTTTAGATCTGCAAAATCGCCTAAATAATTTTGATGTTGCGATTAAACTATTTGGGATTAACCCAATTTTTGGTAAAACTGTTGACTCTTCGCCCTTATTACAAACTTTACATGACGGCACATTATTTATTAAAAACATTCATTTATTAGATTTAGAAACGCAAAATTATTTAGCTGAATTTATTCGCTATGGCTTTTATCATCAATTTAAGGGTGATCAAAAAAATAGTAGCGATGTGCGCATAATTTGTTCTACTAGTCACAATCTAAAAGAGCTGGTTAAAGAGCAAAAATTTTCGGCTGAGCTCTATCAAGAATTAAAAGAGACTACACTCACTATGCCATCACTATTAACTTTGCCAGAGTCAGAATTAGATCTATTGGCACATGATCTGAGCGAACAGATTCTAGAAAATAGTAACCTTAAAAATTTCTTGAGTTTAACTGACAAAGATCGCAAAAAATTAGTTAGTCGCCAAATGGTGAGTATTTCTGAGTTTAAACTTAAAATTCAGCGTTTGATCACCGAAAAGTCGAGAGAAAATAATCTTAAACCGGCCACTGTAATTGACCCCATTTTTAATACCGCTGATCCAGCCCTCATCGAAGCCGCCAAGTTGGGTAAGCATGCCCTAAAAGACCCGGCTGTCATGACACTCTTATGGGATAAATTTAAGAATCAAAATAAGATCGCAGAATTTTTAGGCGTTAACCGCTCTTCCGTACATAGACGTTGCAAAGATTACAACTTGATCTAACGCATTACTAAATCAACGCGAGCTGGACAGTTTAGGTTTTCTAATTTAGACCAAATTGTGATTATCAAATAACCCAAGTTGTTTAATAATGGTAAATAATTTAAATTTTCAACTATCAAAATATTATGTTTAAGAAATATCATGCTAATGTCATCTGATATTGCAGCACTAATTGCTAAACCCTTAAGATTTTGAGCTATTAAAAAATCCATAGCCTCCATAGTAAAATTCATTAACTGCCTATCGGGACTCATAATAACCAGCCATAGATCTTGCCAGCTATTTTTAATGCCAATGTCTCCATATATTTGAACAAGCAGCTCATGCGTAACTAAAGTTTCTTTAGTATCTAAAATAATACATGCCGCAGTTAATTTTGCTAAACTATAATTTTGCAGCTGTGCTATATGCAATGATTTATTTAATCTAATTCGTGTAGCCCTATCTATAAATTCAATTGGCTTAGTTAACGAGATAATTTGGGCGCCTAGAAATAGATCAGGCACATAGGCAATTAGACTGTCTTTAATACTTACTTTAAATTCTTCTGATAATTTTTCCCAGCGATTTAAATCAATCTTAAATCGCAAATCAGATTCCTGTAAAACAGTTTTTAAATGTAAATAAGCATCATAATCATGCATACCCATTACGCATAAATCTAAATCTGAACTATGATTATTGAGAGCAGTAACACGAGAGCCATATGCAAAAAAACGATATGGATATTGAATTAAAATAGCATCTAAGATTAGTTTATTTTTAGGATCTATATTAATTTTGTTCACTTAAGTTCCTGCAATTTAATAATTGCCTGCTCAAGTTCCTGCAAAAAATTAGGCAAAAAATTATATAACTCTAATGCAGCAGTTTCTTCATAAGTATGAACAGTTTCATTACGTTTATCGATACAGGCAATCCAAAAATCTAAATCTTTAATTAAGTTTAATTCTGCAGCCTTTTGAAAAACAACCCTAGCGCTGCCAGTTAAATCACTGACACCATAAACCTGAATCAAAACTTTGCGTAATATTTTCCAGTACAATTCATAAGTATATTCAAAGGCTTGAATACTCGCCGTAATTGACATATTGCTTTGCACAGCTTGCCTAAATTCTACTAAGTTATCTTTAGCATGTAATAGTTTTACAATCGATATTTTACCTTGAGCAATATACATTTTTTTCAGTTTCCGGATTAAAAATTTAAAATAAGCCTCTTGAATCTAAACAAAAAATAACCACATATCAATCTAGTAAAGATTATAACTTGATTTAAACTGGTAAACATGAAAATTAGCTTAACTCAATTAGAGACCCTAAAATCTGCCCTGCTTTATCTGCGCATGGCGCAACTACGCGCGCTTTGCCTACAGTTACAAATTCCAGATCGCGGGTTAAAACTAGCTTTAATTGCGCGAATTTTAAGCTATTTAACTACTGGAGAGATTCCCAAGCCACAACCCATACCAGCTATTTCTAAAGCTAAATCAGGCGTAATTTACCCACTAGCACCAGAAACTTTAATTTTATCTGGCAGCTATAAAAACGATCTTAAGACTCGTTTGTTTATGCAAAAACTAGTTGGGCCACACTTTCATTTTACCGCCCATGGCATCGATTGGCTGAAAGCGCGTTGGCAAAATGGCCAACCACCCACCTATCAAGAATTTGCTGATTATTGGCAACAAATTTATTTAGAACATCAGAAACAAAAACCAGTTCCTAAAGCTGAATGGGCTTATATTAATTATGTCCAAGCACTTTTAGCTGAAAATCCCAATTTAACTAAAACTGAAGTGACCCAGCGCTGGTTACAAAAACAGGCTGAACAAGTATTATTAGTAGAGCAAATTATAAAAATGCTTTAATTAACGCCCAGGTACCAAAGCTACAAATTGCTACGCCGGCAACATAGTTAATCCATAATATCAAACGATTTGAGATTTTTTTACGAAAAATACCAACGGCGCCACAAAGAAGTAACCACCAAATAGCAGAGCCGATAAATACGCCACTCACAAAATTTAAACCTTGGGTATAGCCAGTCACATCAATTCGTAATCCTGTAAATAATGCCATGAAATCTAAAATTGTAGCGGGATTAGTTAGTGTTAAGAAAAAAGTTGAGACATAAACCCCGAATAATAATTTGTGATCGATTTGTACCACTTGCAGCGCCGGCTTCGCCCAAAACTTTTTTAAGCCAAGGTAAATTAAAAATAGACCACCACAAATCGATAATTATGGTGCACCCAACTTTTCTGCTCATTATCACCCATTCCAAATTGGTCACCATTTTTTTGTAAGTTTTAGATTTTGACTCCAATGCCTTACCTTAAAAGAGTGACATTTTCAATGTAACGGGACAAAAACAAAAAAACCATTGCTTTTCACGATCTTACTAATTTAACCTAAAGTCATACTTGTATTAATACTGACTAGCATGGTGCTACTCAGGGATACTAGCTGATTTAAAATTTCTAAAAAAAAGGTGGCATTATGAAGAATTTAAGATATTTATTACTATCCAGTGTCGCTTTAGGCGCAATATTCAACCTACAAGCTGATAGATTTACCGAGATAGAAAAAAATATAGCTGCTTTGCAATTAGGATTTCAAAATCTTAAAACCCGCGTCGATAAATTAGGCGGTGCTGAATCGGCTGAAGAAATTGCAGCGCAAGAGGCTGCAAAAGCTGCAGAATTACACGCCATAGAGACTGCCAGGGCTAAATTTGAGGCTGCACAAGAGGCTATGATAGCCGCTAAGATAGCCGCGGAAAAAGCGGAGATAGCCAAGTTGGAGGAACTAAAATCATCACTACGGAAAAAATTAAAAAATGCCAGTAGTGCAGAAGTAGCTCTTAGTGCAATTAACGAGGTGACCGCAGAATTCCCAGACCTCGGCGGATCAGCCATGTACTGTACCTTCTTAATTAGAGATCTCAGTACTAATGATTCGTTAAGTAATAGTGATAAAGAAAGTGTTAAAGCACGATTACTAGAAATAAAAGCTCTTATAAAGTAATCGAATATTAATCAATACTGTGAACAGTTTTTACTAGTTTAGATGATTTTTTGCCCGCTCGTCCCGAGCGAAGCCCGTTAGGGCGAAGTCGAGGGATGTTGCGGGCTTAAATTTATGTATGAATTTTTTTGATATTTTTTGACCGCTCCTTAAACTTCTTTTTAATAGATAACAAAAAAGAGAAACAAAAGAAGCGGTCAATGCAAATTTTAGAGCAAGCACTTAATAAAATCAAATCCAATAAAAGCCAACGCAAATTTTTTATGGCATTAATCCAAGGATTAAAAGGCTTAGAAACGGATCTTGAGCTTGATACGCTGCAAATCTATGAATTTTATGTATCACGTTTTCAAATAGAGTTTATTTTTCGTGATGCTAAGGTGTTCACTGGTCTCAGTGATTGCCAAAGCCGTGATAAAAAACGTATCGATTATCATATCAATGCTTATGGTGCACCCAATGTGTCGGACCATTTTATGACTAATTTAAGATATAATTTTGCTTAAAATCTTGTTCTTTGAAAAACATCTCAGCTGGAGTATTATAACCCAAGCTTTGGTGTAATCGTTCATAATTATACTGGTTAATAAATT
>CANKEI010000036.1 GCA_947481115.1 bacterium | reverse complement strand
CAAGTTTTAGATAAAAAAACATATCGGTTTGTAGCCAAATGGATGGAGCTCGCTAAACCAGCTTATGATCAAGTAATAACCAAACATAATCAAGCGACATTAGAAGAAAAAATTATTTTGTGTGAGCAGTTATCACTAGTAAACTCTTTAAAAAACTTACATAGTTTTCCATGGATCCAGAGACACAAAGATAATCATAATCTAGCATTACATGCTTGGTACTTTGATTTGAGTACTGGCATTATTCATGCGTACGATCAACCGGAAAACAATTGGGTAATATTGTAATAAAAAAGATAAACGCTGAACCCCTGGCGAGGGCCTAGTTGGGGTTCAGCAAATAAAGAAGCTTTTGTGCTAGCTTCTGGATCTAAAAAATAGAATCGAAACATACCGGTCCATTTTGGGAAGGTGATAAGCAATGGGGAACGTCATTACTTATCACCTAAAATATTGGTGTTAATTAATCCTTATCGTCTCTTTCGCAGCATGGACGGCACTCTTCACATGGGCTAGGTGTGCAAACCACAACTGGCTCACACTGCTTAGTGCAGTCTGTTCCAAGCAAGATCACCTCAAATAACGATTTATTATCAGTGGTACCATTACCACCAATCACAACTGTTCCCACTAATTTACCAAATCCGGTTACTTCATCTAAGTATAGTATATCGTACTTCGATGTTAGTTCGTCGCCTGCAGCCAATTTCACTAAAGTCGATAGGGTTGAGGCTTGGGAATTAACAAAACTTAAGAATGGTAAAAATACTTCGCGATATAAAACATTATTAATATATATCTGCGGGTTAGCAACAGGCAAACCAAGTAGTGGCTTACCTGATGCCGGCAGGATATTACTAACATCAACTTGTAATGTAACCATATAATAACCAGCTACAGGTGCTGTAAAATGTGCATATGGAATTAACGAAGCATGTCCACCCGGATTATCAAAAAGCACATCCCAATTTATAATTGATCCCAGCGTATACAGCGTTGGCGCAGAGAATAATAAAGCTGCCCTGACATTATTGCAAATATTATAAGCGTTTGCGGTTAAAGTTCCACTAACACAAAGATCGTTTGCGTAGACTGTCCCAAGTTTTGCCACCGAAGCGCCAATTTCATGTGCGCAAAGTTTATTTTTTATACTAGTATTCTCAAAATCTGATGTCTTGCCCTTCACGTACTTTGCACATAAATCTCGTGATGTAATTTTATCACTGTCTATACATTCAGCTGTCAAAATTTTGGCGCATAGTCGTTTAATTCTAATGTCATTGTCGCAATCACAATCGCATCCATTATCACCATGATGCCCGCCGCCGTGACCATTGCCATTGCCGTGACCATTGCTCTCGCCTGCATACATATGTAACGCCGGCGATGCAATTAATAACCCCAAAGCTATTCTGAACGTTAGCTTTATTACTTGTGTATGAAATTTCATACATGCTCCTAAATTTAGTAAAGAATGTAAAAATATTACTAAGGACTCTTCTAAAATTAATTTGAAATTAAATCAAGAAGAAAATATTTCAATTTAATTCTGACATAATTACACCGCGCCTTCACGCAATACGCGCACTAGAATTACATAGCCGCTATAATAAAACATAGCAATCAATGTAATTAATGTTTACATAAAATTCTAATTGAATTTGCTTTCTTTAGATTTATACATATAGTGGAGATGTTGTAAATTTTGATACCGCACAACACAGTGCTGTATAAAATTGGGAAAATAATGGAAAAAAACCTCTCTATTGACTCACAAAAACTAGAGAATAATAATTCTGAAGCAACCTGTATACACGAGGCCGTAGGTAAACACCTCGAATCAAAATGTCGCACAAACAGTACAAAATCTGGTCTTCAATGTGGCTGGAGACGCGCCACATTTATTCTTAAGGAAGAGCATTTAGATAAGTTAAAAGCTTGTGCTTATTGGGAGCGTGTTACTCTTAAAGAACTAGTTGATGAAATCATTGCTGTTTATTTAAATACAAAAAAAATAGCTAAAATTCCACAAAAGAGAGATGGGGGGGGGGGGGAATAAAATTGCATCCAATGAGTAGTTAATTATAATGCGAATTCAATAATAGATCTTGCAGTCTTTGCGATATATAAAGGTAGAAAGCCTATCCGGCGCTACATAAATTAATTATCTAACTGGCATTAATCGCAATCGGTTTTGTCCACTGAAAAGATATAAAGTTTTTATATCTTAAAATTTTACTCTGGTTGGTGATATTTACGCCAAGCTTGTAAGGCTATCGGAAAATATGGTTCAGCTAACTCTAACATGCCTTTAGCGTACACCTTAATTTCATGTTGTGCGCCGGGTGATAAGCGTAATTTTAAAAAGTGCATTAATGAATGTAAATTACAAGTGAATATAAATTGTGTATAAATACAAACAGGTAAAATACCGCGCGCTTGTTCACGACAAACACCAGATGCCAATAGATCATGATAAGTCTTAAGCGCAGAACTAATTTGCGCACGATACTGTGCCGTTAATTCTGTATTCTGAAATACACCATGTGAAGCCTGACGGTTATTTTGATCTTGGAAACGCCAATCAGTTGGGGTATAAAACTCGTCTTGAACTTCGACATAACGATAACTAATTTCGTTATAAGAATTCATACGATGACGCATCCATTGTCTTGCAACAAAAATAGGTGTCTTAATTCTAAACGATAGTTGATTGTGCTCAAAAGGACTAGTATGCCCATGCTGCATCAAATAATTTATCAACTTAATGTCTTTGGGATCTAATATTGTAACTTGTTTACCAAATGATACTCGAGCAGCATTTACAATATCGATATCTGTACCGGAAACACGCACCAGTTCCACTGAACTAATATGGTCGCCTAACGGATCTAATATTCTAGAATTAACACTAATTTCTTGTGCTGAAATCACACCACTTCCAAGTTCTTTAAGACTCAATTCCATAAATACTCCCAGCCCGATAGTTTTAATATAAAAAAATTTACATATATTAAATATTAAAACAATTTAACCAGGAGTGGAAGATGTCCACCAAACATAAACTATTGCTAGGTGCACATATGTCGATTGCCGGCGGCTTAGAACAGGCCATAATTCGTGGCGATAGTATTGGGTGCACTGCTATTCAGATTTTCACTAAAAGCAATCGTCAATGGCATGCTAAAGAAATTACAACTGATGATGCACTACTCTTTCAAACGACTTTTAAAAACTCCGGTATAAAATATATCGCGGCACATGCCAGCTATTTAATTAATATCGGCGCACCAAACCATGAAATCAATCATAAATCTTTAAAAAGTTTAATCACAGAATTACAACGTTGCGAGTTATTACAAATACCATATCTAATCTTACACCCCGGAAATGGCTTAGGCACGCCAGAAGCAGAGTGCTTAAAACTAATCGCTCAAAACATTAATAGTGCTTTGGGATCTACTACTGGCAAAACTAGCTTACTATTAGAAAACACAGCTGGACAAGGCCGTAATACTGGTTATAAATTTGAACAATTGGCGACTATTATTTCACAAATCAAAGACCAATCACGCATAGGTATCTGCTTTGACACATGCCATGCCTATGCTGCTGGATATGATTTAAGCACAACTGAAGGTTATGAGAAAACCTGGGCAGAATTTAGAAAACATTTGGGTTACAAATTATTAAAATTTATTCATGTAAATGATTCTAAACAAGCGCTTGATTCACGCGTTGATCGCCACGAGCATATCGGTGCAGGTAAAATCGGCAAATTAGGTTTTAAATTATTATTTAATGATCCACATTTATTTGATATCCCTAAGGTGCTTGAAACCCCTCAGACACAGGAATTAGTAGATGATGTACATAATATGCAAATAATCGTAAATTTGCTTGAAACTAAGCATCATGATTTATTAAAAAATTTGAAATTAGCGGAATATTTAAAATGAAATGAGAGCTGATTGCGGCAGCCCTCATTAAGCAGTGTCCAAACCATACTAACCACAGAAGGACTATAAATTTGTATAGTATGATTGTGTTACATGTTGCGCACAAAGACAAATGTGCAACAAAACCACCAAAAGCAACAACTATTTAGTTGGTATTTATTGGCATCTATCGATAAAATAGTTAAAACATGTTGCGAAAAGGTGCCTGTGCAACAAGAATGATTTATTCGCAAATTAAAAGAAAATCAACCAACCCCATCCTAAGTTGAAAACAGTGCCCAATAATATCAAGCTTTTTAAGTTAATTATGTTTAAAAAAAAACTAACTGAAACTGTTGCAAGTAAGCTAGCGCAACAAACTGTAAATCCTAAAATCTGTTTACGACTCCAACCCTTTTTTTGCAAGTAATGTGAAAAGTGATCTGGGCTGCCCAGGTAAATTGGCAAATGTTTATAGCTACGAATTATAATCAAACCAGCTAATTCTAATAATGGCACACCCAATAAAACAATTGGTAAAATAAATCCAAATTGATTGTAAATCGTCCAATTAATCGTAAAAGGTAAATATGCTATTAACCCACCTAGCATCAATGAACCGCTATCACCTAAGTAAATTTTAGCGGGCGGAAAGTTATAAAACAGAAACGCAGCTAATGCTCCAATTAAACTAATTAACAGTGTAATTAAAAAATAGTTTTGATTACTTAGGGCAAAAAATATTAATGTTGCACAGAACATTATTGCAACAATTGAAGTTAATCCATCCATCACATCGATTAAATTAAAAGCATTAATAACCGTCAAAAACCACAAGACAATTAATAGCATTTCTATGATAGTGCGATTACATAAATCACCACCAAGTAAAAAATTAACATACAGACACAAGCTCACAGCGACTAATTGTCCAAGTAGTTTTATTTTGGGCGACAAAATATATAAATCGTCCCACAAGCCCAAAAATAATAAGAGAATTGCTAGTAATAAAACGGGCGCCATGAGCGCCCATAAATTATGATCAGAAAAAAATATAAATGAAAATACAAAGCCCACAAATACAGCTGCTCCGCCTAAATAGGGAATAGCGTTATGGTGCTGTTTTAAGCGTCCATCTGGCAAATCGAAGATGCGCCAAGTTTTAGCTAAATAAATTAAAACCGGTGTCATTAAAAATGTAATTATAAATGCTAAAATAAATGCAAAAATAAATACCATCAATTGGGTTACTACCCCTAATTTTATTAACTATAAATATCACAATTAACAAACAACACCAAGTGGCAGGTTTAAATTTATTATGCTGGCTTAACAGTTGCGTAGATTTCAACTAAGTCGCCTACCATCCAATCATCAAAACCCTTAACCATTAAGGCGCCTTCATAGCCAGATGTGATTTTATTAACTGATTTTTTCTCACTTTGCAAACTCTTAATTGAACCGGCACCAACATAGCTGCGCCCACGCAAAACCTTAACTTCGCTAGAGCTGGTCACAAAACCATCACGAACACCAAAGCCCGCAATCACGCCAACGCCCTTTATGTCGAAAATTTTGCGAATTGTAAGTGTACCAATTTTTTCTTTTTTAATTTCAACCACACGCTTACTGTCAATTAAGGCCTGCAATTCATCAATCAATTTATAAATAATTGAAAAATTCAAAACTTCAACTTTTTTTTGACGCGCCAATTCACGTGCTTGTGGATCAACTTTTACATTAAAACTAAAGATCTTAGCGCCCACCGAACTGGCCAACATAATATCTTTTTCGCTAATATTACCAACGCTAGTCGAGACAATTTTAATTAACTTATCTTTACCTTTATTTAGCTTATCAATGCTATCACAAATCGCTTCACGAGACGAATCAGCATCGGCCTTAATAATGATATTAATGGTATCTGGTGTTACCTCAATACCCATACCAACACTACCAAGCTGTTGCGTGACTACATTGTCTAGTGATTTACGATGTGCATCAACTGCAACTACTTGCAAATAATCCCCAGCTCGTGGAATTTCATCAAATCCAGCTATCAATACCGGTTCAGATGCACCAACTAAGTTTAAATTTTTATCATTGTTGTCAATCAAAGCAGCTACACGACCACGAGTTTTACCACAGGTGAAATAATCACCCAGTCTTAACGTACCATGTTGTGCTACAAAGGTTGCTACCGGGCCACGACCCTTTTTGACATGCGATTCCAATACGTAGCCACAGGCTGGTAATTCAGGATCAGCGGTTAGCTCTAACATTTCGGCTTGCAGGGCTACCATTTCAAGTAATTTATCTACACCCTGACCAGTTTTAGCTGAAATCGGAATAGAAACGACATCTCCGCCCCACTCTTCTGGCATTAAGCCGTATTGTGACAATTGCGTCCGAATTACCTCGAGTCGCTCGATAGGGGCCTTATCCATTTTATTCACGGCTACAACTACCACAGCGCCAACTTGCTTGATGAATTCAATTGCTTCGATAGTTTGCGGCTTAATGCCATCATCGCCAGCTACCACCAAGATCACCACATCTGCTACAGCTAAGCCACGCGACCTAATTGCTGAAAATATTTCATGTCCAGGCGTGTCTAAGAAAACAATATCGCCATGCGATGTAGCTACTTTATAGGCGCCCAAATGTTGCGTAATACCGCCAGCTTCACGTGAAGCTACACGTGTTTTGCGAATAAAATCCAAGAGTGTGGTTTTACCATGATCGACATGTCCTACCACAACCACGATTGGATCGCGGCGCTTAACCTGCTCGCCAACCTTAATTTCTTTGTTTTTATTTAACGTAATCGAAGTCTTGGTCTTGTCTGGACGATCGATTTCAAACCCTAGGCGATTTACTACCCTGGCAATTAAATCAACCGGTAAAACTTGATTTCGATTACAAGCAACGCCAGTTTTCAATAGATCTACGATAAGTTCAGATGGAGCAACACCCAATAATTCTGCAAAATCGCTCAAAATCATCGGCTTTAAGATAATTTTTTTGCCGTTAGTTGCTACTGCCGAGATACCCTTAGATAAGTTAACCATTGGTCGACCATCTGGCGCCAATGCGCCCGGACCAACATTGGTTACAACGCCATTTGGCCGATTTCGGTTACCATTATTGCTCACAACCGGACCCCTTGGCGTCTCTCTAGCAATCACTGGAGCGGCTTCTATTATTGGTGCAGCCACCGGCGGCGCAAGCTCAACAAATTCTACTTTTTCTACCTTAGGGAGCGCGCTTGGTTGTGACGATACTGAAGCCTCTGGTGCCATCTTTTTCACTAGATATGCTTGAGCCTCGGGAGCCAGAACAGACATATGGCTTGCAACCTCAAAGCCGCCCTCGCTCAATAGATCTAAAATCTTTTTGCTGGGCACACCAGACTGTTTTGAAAGTTCGTAAATGCGCATGTATCGCCAATATCCTCGGTTATATTTTCAAACTATTCGCTGTCAGCGTCGGATAATCCAACGTCATCCAACAAATCTCGATCTAAATTTTGCTCGCGCATCTCATTTTTGCCAACCAATTGAATCTCAATATCAAGCAAGCGCGATGCCAACATAATGTTTTGCCCTAGACGACCAACCACCAACGCACGTTGATCCTCGTCGACCCATATTCGCGCTGCGCCAGACCCAGAAATCTCAACTCGCCCAATTTTGGCCGGTTTCAGCGCAGATTTAACCATATCTTCAAGTGACGGACTTTGTACCAGTACATCGATTTTTTCATTGGCCAACTCTTTAAGAATCGGCTTAATGCGCGACCCACCAACACCTACACAGGTTCCGACCGGGTCAACATTCAAGTCATGCGAAACCACTAGTAATTTAGATTTGTAACCAGCAGTACGCACAATTTTTTTAATTTCAATAGTACGCTCGAAGACTTCTGGAATCTCCAGGGAAAATAATTCGCGCACAAATTGTTCAGATGCGCGATCCAGCACTAACTGGTTTTTGCCGCGTGGATCCTCTAAAACTTCTTTTAAAAGCGCTTTAATGGCATGCCCAACAACCAATTTTTCGCCTGGAATAGAGAGCGAGTTTGGCAAAAAGGCCAACGTATCTTGGATTTTAATTAGGGTTCCGGAACTCTCAGACTTATACACAACGCCATGTACGATCGTGTTTACGCGATCTTTAAACGCCTCATAGACCTCACGAGTCTCAACATCCTTAATCTTGCTTGCGATTACCTGGCGAGCTTTTAAGATTTCAATCCTGCCAACCTTAGCGTCTACGGGCACCCAAACCGCGTCACCCTCAACGGCACCCGGCACAAGACGACGCGCCTTGTCGATTGAAATCTCCCGCCCAGCATCAACTACCTGGGGCACAGCTAGGCGCTTGACCGCAATTACAACTTCACCCGTGGCGCGATCAAACGATGCGCGCAATTCAACGTCAGGTAATTTTTTTTCATAGGCGGATAGTACACCGTCGCAGATAATACCCTCAATGACCTTGGGGTCCAGGCCGCGCTCTTCAGAAAGAGAGCGGATAACTTCGCTAAGATTCACAGCAATTCCAGACAACTACGATAATTAAAAACTGATTGATAATGTTTATTCTAACAAAACATTCAAAAGTTTAAAGCTTTAATGACTAATATACTATGCGGCAAATTTACAAAAAAGTGAAGAGCGTTTCTTTTCAATTGGAGTACTTTGGGGGTTTTGTGCCAAAAGCGGTAACTCAACCACTATTATTATATATAATATATATATATTAGT
>CANKEI010000035.1 GCA_947481115.1 bacterium | reverse complement strand
ATGTATTTACATATTTTTTACATTTTTACATAAGGATATCCCGAGTGATTATTTCCTCTCTGCAGACCATCTGTAAACCTATCTTTGGTCAATTTGATCGTGAAGAATTTAAAAAATTCCTTCGCATGGGCCTAACCTTCACCTTTGTGATCGGCTCGTATTGGACTCTAAGAATTTTAAAGAATGCCCTGTTCTGCAGCTTAGTAGGTGCAAAATATTTACCTTGGGCTAAAACTCTATCGCTAGTTTTGCTAGTGCCATTCTTGGTGATGTATACCAAATTACTTGATAAATATAGCCGCGAACGCGCTTTTTATATCCTTTCAGCAATCTATGGCGTAGCCACATTAGTTTTTGCTGGCTTAATGCTGACCTCAATTGGTCAAGCTGACGCCGCTATGGTTGCTACCCGTACAGGATTAACTTGGATTGCTACTCAAGTTCTAGGTTACACCTGGTACGTTATGGTAGAAAGCTATGGTTCATTATTAATTGCGCTATTCTGGGCGATCGCCTCTGATACTACTATGCCTGACTCAGCTAAAAAAGGCTTCTCGCTAGTTGTGGCAGTTGGCCAATTTGGCGGGATCGTCGGACCCTTCTTTATTGGTAAATTGCCTCATTTCCTTGGCCTAGAAACTAATGCTTTATCAATCGCATTATGTGCTGGTACCATCGCTGGTTCAGTTTGGGCCCTACGCAGCTTTTTAACTAAAACACCTAAAGAGCTATTGGTTTCTTTTCATGGTAAAAACGAAAAATCTGAAGAAGCTGAACAAGAACCTGGTTTCTTCGAAGGCTTAAAATTACTAGTTACCCATAAATATCTACTTGGTATTTTTGCGGTAATCTCGTTCTTTGAGATTATTGTCACAATTTTCGATTTTCACTTCCAAACACTTGCTGCACAAACTTATACTACTTCTACAGAACTAGCAGGTTACATGGGTGAATATGGTACTTATGTAAACATAGTTTCATTGGCTTGTTTACTACTTGGAATTGGTAACATTACCCGTTACCTAGGTGTCGGCGTAGCATTATTATTAATGCCTATTATTTATGGCGCTGCAATTTGGGGCTTTATTTCTTTAGACAGTCTAACTTTCTTGTTCTGGCTAATGGCTAGCTCTAAAGCACTTAACTATGCTTTAAATGGCCCAGCGTTAAAACAACTTTATTTACCAACTACACACGACGTACGTTTCAAAGCTCAAGCTTGGGTAGAAACCTTCGGTTCACGTAGTTCTAAAGAAGCTGGTTCGTTATTTAACATGATCTTAGCACCGTTACAAAGAAACCTTGGTGAAATTGCTGGTCGTGCTCGTCACGTTGCATTAAGCGCCTACTTAGGTTTTGCCTTAGTCGCAATCTGGTTCTTCATTGCACTATACTTAGGTAAAACTTATAAGAAAGCTATCGATGAGAAGAAAGTGGTTTGCTAATTTAGCAAATTACTAAACTTAAGATATTTAAAAGCCCTGGAGTTTAATCCAGGGCTTTTTCATTAACATACAATTTCATCACGACTAACCGCCCATTTGTGTTTACGACCTAAATAAATCGCTACGCCCATCCAAACTACAGTTAATAATACTGAGATCCCAGTATTCAATAATAAGATTATTCCAGGTGCCCAATGTACCAAAATATTAACGCCTGAACCCAACGCCTTAGAAGATCGATGCCCAAACGCCTCGATCCAAACTTTAGCTTTATATTTAGTTTCTTTGCTGGTCGGTATATATAGTTGCTCTTTAGTAGGCTGACCAAGTGAGTAGTTCACACTACTAATAATGACTAGCATGACAAAGGCGATTTGCAACGGCCATTCGCCACCCAACCAATGTCCAAAATAAATCGCTAATACTGCAAATAAAACTAAAATGGGCATACAGATTAGGGCGACAGTTAAACCAAAGTAACGTGTTACATTGCCGATACCTAAGATTAAACTAACTAGCGTCAAACTATTAGTAGCTACACCAAACCAGCCCATATAGTAAGCCATAGTATCGGCAATTTTAGCGGCTCCATAAACTTTAGCCGCATCGTTAACCAATAACTGCAACTCAAAATCTATAATTGTAGTAACAATCCCAAAAATCGTTAAAAGTAAAAATATTCCCATTAAATAAGTCTGCGATAATAATAACTTTAAACCTTCGAGGAAACCTGGAGTTGGCGGATGCTTAGCCGTAGCTTTAACGCGATAGCCTACAAGCTGATCTTTGGAAACATAAATCATTAATAATTTCACTAGCAACATAACTGAAAAAATCGCCATGGCGATCCCAAACACAATTTGTGCTGAACCCAGCGTCTTAGCAAAAGTAGCGATCAAAGGTCCAATAATGCCACCAATTTGCCCACCCATGACTAGAATACTATAGCCGCGCTTAGCCGATTCCGGCGTAGTCGTATCAGCTACAAAGCTCCAAAAAGCTACTACCAATAGAGATGCAAAACTTTCTACAAACACGTACCAGCCCCAGCCAATTAGCCTAGAAGTGCAAATATTGGTATTAGCTAGCCCAATTTCTGGATGCTGTAACCCCCAGTAAAAACCTAGCGTGATTAAGCCATAAATGGTACATAAAATATAGAACATTTTGTCACGCGAAAATTTATCTGACAGCTTGGAATAAAGCATAACTAAAATAAAAATCACGCCTAACGAAAGCCATTTAGCCTCTGGCTGAAAATTTACCCCGACTGTCGCACAAAAAATACCATCTTTTAAGGGCTTAAAGCACCAGGTAATCCCGATAATAGCCGCAAAAATCACGGCTAATAACGCAAACTTCTTCAACTCTTCACGACTAAAATCGCCATACCAGTTACTTAACCAGCGCTTTATAAAACTTATACCCATATTAAACTACCCCTGATCTAAAGCTTAAAATATCTTAATAATTATAGATTTCGCCCCAGCGTAACAAACCTACCCCTAAAAACCTATATTCTCAGAATTTTATCCCAAACTTACCCTGCAAAATTCACTTTTGAGCTACCCGATCCCTGCCTAAAAGCGCATTTTAAAGCCTATGGGCTCTAGTCAGCCAGCTTAAAATCATATAATATATAGAGTATTAATCTAATCTTTTAGATGGAGTTCAAACGATATGGAAAACATGCTACCAGCACAACCACTTGAAAATGGTACTGAAAGTCTAGCGCACAGCCTACAAGTGCTCCCATTGCTACCCCTGAAGAACGTGGTAATTTTACCAAAAAGCATTGTTCCAATTATCGTTGGCCGAATATCTTCGATTAAAGCAGTCGAAGCTGCCATGAAGCAAGATAAAATTATCTTTATAACTTCCCAAAAACAGTCTAAAACTGAGAATCCAACCTCTGAAGACGTTTATGCCCATGGCACTAAAGCTGTCATCTTACAAGTTGTTAAGATGCCAAACAGTACCCTAAAAATTTTAGTTGAGGGGCTTAGCCGCGCGCGTTTTATCTCGGTAGAGCATGATCAACCAGAACATGAATATATCTCTATCGTTTATCAAGACGTTGGAATTAATCCACCAGCGAAAACCGTTGAATTAGAAGCACTTTGGCGCCAATTACAGTTAATGTATAAAACTTACACCAAGTTAAATGATCTAGCGCCCGAAGATCTAGTCACGATTGTGCGAACCGTCGCTGACATTGATGCGATGACTGACACTATCGCAGTACATTTAAATTTGTCTTTCGATGAACGCCAAGAACTATTAGAGATCGAGCGTTTAGAGGATCGCATGTTCAAAGTCGTATTTTTTGTCGAAAAAGAGATTGATATACTTAAAACTGAACAGCGCATTAAAGGCAGCGTTCAGAAGCAAGTGGAAAAAAATCAACGCGAATATTATTTGTCTGAACAGATGAAAGCGATCCAAAAAGAGTTGGGCCGTGACGATACGCAAGATGAGATTAACGAAATTCGTCAAAAAGTTAAAAAGTTAACTTTACCTAAAGACACCGCTGATAAGGTTGAAAAAGAGCTGCGTAGATTAGAACAAATGCCACCTATGTCTTCTGAAGCAGCCGTAGCTAAGCACTATATTGACTGGATTATTAGTTTGCCATGGCAAGCGGCCAGCAAAGATAATATCAGCTTAGTTGAAGCAGAAAAAATTCTAAATAATAGTCACGCTGGTTTAATTAAAGCTAAAGAACGGATTATTGAGTTTTTAGC
Organism: bacterium; assembly: GCA_947481115.1. Classification (GTDB taxonomy): domain Bacteria; phylum Babelota; class Babeliae; order Babelales; family JABDEC01; genus CANKVQ01. The sequence goes on along the minus strand of CANKEI010000035.1, from coordinate 4,616 downwards.
TGCTAAAAAATTTGCTAAGCATAGTGATCGAGCACCGATCATTTGTTTAATCGGGCCTCCTGGTGTCGGTAAAACATCTTTAGGGCGCACTATTGCAGATAGTTTGGGTCGTGAATTTATCAGAATATCACTGGGTGGCGTGCGAGACGAAGCAGAAATTCGTGGGCATCGCCGGACTTATATTGGTGCTTTACCAGGTAAAATTATTCAGGCTATGCGCAAAGCAGGTACCGTTAACCCCGTAATTTTATTAGATGAGATCGATAAGATTACCCACGATGCACATGGTGATCCTTCAGCAGCTTTATTAGAAGTTTTAGATCCAGAACAAAACAGAAGTTTTGTAGATCACTTTTTAGATACCGAGTACGATCTTTCTAAAGTCATGTTTATTGCTACAGCTAATCACATCGACACTGTACCATATCCATTACTTGATCGTATGGAATTGATCACGCTTTCTGGTTATACCGATAAAGAAAAATTAGAAATTGCGCGTAAATTCTTAATTCCTAAACGCTTAGCAGAATACGGCTTAACTAATACTAATTTTCAGTTAGCTGACCAAGAGATTCAAAAAGTAATTAGTGAATACACTAAAGAATCTGGGGTCAGACAACTGGATCGCGTATTAACTAAATTAATGCGCAAAGTGATTCAACAGTTATTAAAAGACAAAAAAATAAAAACTTTTGTCGTAACCGAAGCCTTATTTCAAGAATGGCTCGGCTATCCTAAGTTTAAGAAAACTACACTAGATCCTAAAAAAGACACGATTGGTTTAGCGACTGGTTTAGCTTGGACAGAGTTGGGTGGCGAAATCTTAGAAATCGAAGCTTGTATTGTGCCCGGCAAAGGTAATTTGTCACTCACCGGCCAATTAGGCGAAGTGATGCAAGAATCTGTGCATGCGGCCATGAGTTATTTACGCTCTAAGCATGAAGAACTCGGTTTCAAGCGCTCATTTACCACTACTAACGATATTCATATCCATATTCCCGAAGGCGCGACCCCCAAAGATGGTCCGTCTGCTGGGATCACCATGTGTATAGCTATACTATCTGCACTAACTAAAAATCCAGTCAAGCTCGATATTGCCATGACCGGTGAAATTACCCTGCGTGGCAGAGTACTCGGTGTTGGTGGCTTAAAAGAGAAACTTTTAGCAGCTTCACGCTATAACATGAAAACTGTCATCGTGCCTAAAGAGAATTACGAAGATATTTTAGAAATTAAAAGTGACTTAGATCCAGCTCTGCAAATTTATTATGCTAGCTCGATGGACGAGATCTTAAAATTAGCTTTGCAGCGTGACCCGTTTGCTAAAAACATGAAACCAAAACGTAAGCCCGCTGTTAAAAAAATTGCTAAAGCTGACACTGGTACGCCTAAGGTTAGTAAAAGTAAGTCGAAAAGCAAGAAACTAAGATAACGAACTGGAAGTACTAAAGAGCTCTTTCATAATTAAAGTTATATTTTGTCCGCTTGTCCCGAGAAAAACATTATGCACAATTATGCTATCTACCGCAATTATCGCTTAAGCTTATTTTTAATCTTAAGTACTTTATTGTTTGGCTGCACTAAAGAAGCTGGATCACGCAATACTGTTTATCAAAAATTACAAGTAAATGGCCAACTTACGGCACCAGTTCAAGATATTTTTAAAATTTTACAACTAAATAACCCTAGCAATAATTCTAGCTCTCTTAGATATAATCCTGTAACTACTATTGCTGCTGCTAATTTATTAGCTCAAACCAATCTATTACGTGACGAAAAAAGTGAACGCTGGCATACGCAAACTGCAACAGAGACACGCGACCTTATGCAAGCCAATATCACAAAGCTAGTAGCTGATCTACAAAAATTAGGTTTAATTGACATAGTTGAACCAACACAAAAACATTATCGTTATGCGCTAGTCATGGGAGCTACTTTTAGTACTGTTAGTAAACGCTTAGGTTATTTAGTCCAACTTATTAAGACTGGCTATAGTTTCGATACTGTAGTTTTACTAGGCAGCGAACGACCACTGAAACCAGAAGAATTAGAGCAATTAGCTAATCTACAATCATCACCGCAAGTGATTAATCAAAATATAGATTTAAATAATATTAAAACTGAAGCTCAAGTTATGGAGTTTGCCTATAAATTTAATCCAGACTTGCAAACCCAAGCCAAACTGACTATTAACGCTTCGATGGTCCAAAAACCGGATAGGGCATTAGCCAGAGCCAATACTGACGATACAATTCTAACTTTTGCTAAACAGGCTCCGCAAACTGGCTCTTGTTTAGTAATTTCTAATAACCCCTATGTTTTACGCCAAACATTAGTAGTTAAACGCTTATTAGATCAAAATAAGTTCCCCACTGATGGTGCTGGTGCAGCTGTATCAGAGAGCAATAAATCAGATATTATTATGCTAATGGACGAATTTGCCAGAACGTTATATGAAGAAAATAAAATTAAAAATTAAAACAATAATTATTGGACTATTTTTATGAAATTAACAATCAACAATTTATCTATACCATCACTTATTTTAATATCAACAATAGTGCTAATTTCTAGTGCTACTTATAGTGCTGATTATAGCGCTGAAAGTACAGTTGCATCAGCAGATATTTTAAGGCGTTCCATTCTAGAGAATAATTTATTATTGCTGCAAAGCTTAGTGCGTGATTTTAAGGCTGGCCGCACAGATCCATTTTTTTGCTTTCGTGGCACGATGGCCGATTTTGGCCCTGATATGAGTACACGTCCCAGCGACCCCCTAGAATATGCCAGGGCATATGCCCCTAGCCTTGTCCTGACACTAGTAGCCGCTAGAACTGAAGCCGATGAAGATGCGCGCGCTGCCATTTTAGCATCCAGAAATCGTAGTAGTGCTAATCCGCAAGAAGCCACCCGCTAAATTTTCCCAGGAATCAAATCTACGCTGATTTAAAAAAATAAAACAAAACCCTTGTTTTTCTAATATTCACTCTGCTAAACTTAATTCTAAGGTTAAATTATAGCTTAATTATAGAATTATTAGGGGTAACAATGTTGAGTAAGAATAAGAGTTTTTTTAATACTAAAAATCTATCTTTAGGGCTAATTTTATTAGCTTTGAGTAGCTACGCAGGCAAAACTTGTACGCTATCTCCAAATCAGAAATTATTGGTAGATACTACTTTTACAGGAACGTTTAATGTCGATCCTTTGCCTCAAATTCAAGCTGATATAAATAATGGAGCTTTCGTTAATATTCAAGATTCAAAGACTGGCAATACTCCATTACTAAATCTGCTTTTAACTGCTCAAGATGGCCCTGTAAATTTTAATAATAACTACCAAACACTGCTAAACGATATTAATTATTTATTATCAGTTCCTGGCATCAATCCTAAACTTACAAGCAATACACCAATTAATTCTCTTGCAGCGGCTAATAACTTGTGGGCCGCCCTGTATAATATATTTGCTAATCCACCATTTAAAGCCCCTGCGGCCGAGATAAATGCATCACTTCCCATGATAAATATTTCTATCATAATTCGAAAAGTTGCTAATGCAATTTTAGAATACGATTTTTCACATGGTGAATTAGGCGATGTAATGACAGATATTCAAAATAAAGCCGAAATTAATGCTTATGGTACAACTCCTGGCACTGCAAAAACACCACAAAATTTAAATAGCAAGGGGCAAACATCATTGAGCCAAGCTGTCCTGGCTGCAAATTCTGCCAGCAATAATAATACAGAACCCAATACGGGACAGGCCAGCGCTTTTGCAATTATTTTCAATCTAGTTACAATGACATACAATGATGGGAAAACTTTAAGGTTAAATAATAAAACTTTAATCACACCCGACAATAACGGTATGACCGCCTTGATGTATGCAGCACAATCAACAAATACTGCTCTTGACCTCAATGTAGGTGAAACATCAGGTAACTATAATGGACCAACGGATAAAGAAGCCGTTAATCTTGAAGTTGTTGAAGCGCTATTAAATAGATACAAACAACAATCGCAAACCAATGATAATAATATTGTAATCAGCATCAATCAACCAAATTCTAAAGACAGCAATAAAACTGCTTTAGATTATGCTAATGCTGCTGGCAATACTGCTATTGCAGCTGCCATAAAAGCTGCAGGTGGGGTTAGTACATCCGCAAGCTTAGCCACTAAATTTCCGGCAAAACCAATTACTAAACGTAAAAAAGCAAAAACTAATACTCCTGCTGCCAAAGTAGCTGCTAAGTAAAAAAATAATAATCCTAGATTTATATTATAAGACTAATTAATATGGGGCTTTAGTTATTCTAAGGCCCCATATTAATTAGTCTTAATTCTCGAACTGGCCGTTAATTACTTTTTTAGCAATATTTTATTTTAAAACTAAGGTCTGATAGTCATGCGTCAGTTCAAAATTGCTAGCAGTTTTAGCAAAATTTAGACCCAATAAAAAATCTGAAAACCATGATTAGGAAATCGATAAGTTGCACAGCATCATCGGAAAGTTGACGGTTGAGCGTGATTTTTTATCACGTGCGCTCGGGAAATAAAAGTTACTGAGCGATCAAAGTTGATCGATTTAAATGATTCAAAACTGAGCAT
>CANKEI010000034.1 GCA_947481115.1 bacterium | reverse complement strand
TTGCTAATTTAACCAAAGGATTTACGGGTAGCCGCTTGATCCACCAAGGAATTAATTTAAGTTTACCAGCTGGTAAAATGACCGTAATTATTGGCAAATCTGGCGAAGGTAAATCACTATTACTCAAACAGATTGTAGGCCTAATCAAGCCCACTAGTGGCCAAATTTTAATTGACCAAACTGATATTGTCCAAGCTAACCTAGCTGAGCGTACGGCTGTTTTAAAAAGATGCGGCTACGTCTTTCAATTTGCCGCGCTTTTAGATTCACTAGATATTTTTCAAAATATTGGCATCACATTACTCGAAGTGGGCAAAAATCGGGCTGAAGTTTTGCCATTGGTTAAGCAGGTGATTAAAGCTGTCAGCTTGCCAGAGCATGTTTTAGATAAATATCCATCGGAATTATCAGGCGGCATGTTAAAGCGCGCTGGACTGGCCCGCACACTTTTAACTAACCCCGAAATAATTTTATATGACGAGCCTACTTCAGGGCTAGATCCAATTACTACTCGGATTATTCATGAACTTATGGCGAGCTTACAACAGCAACGGCAACTGACCTCAGTTGTAATTTCTCACGATTTAGATATATTTAACTATGCTGATTATGTGGCTTTGCTCGCCAATGGCCGTGTGCAATTTTTCGGCGACGCCAAAACAATTTGGCAATCTGAAAATCCTTACATCTATCAATTCATTCGTGGCTTAACCGCCGGACCGTTGCAAAACGATTCATCACAAACCGCATAGAATAACGACAATCAGAACCATAATTTGCTAAACAGTTTACAGACGCACTTAGAATTAAATACCCTAATTCCTGGCAGTGCTTAAACAACTTTAATGCAGGGGGTAAAAACATGTTTCAAACTTCTGTGGCTTCTAAAGTCCCTACTTTAACAGCCTTTTTTTGGTCATTTATCGTTAAACATAAATGGAAATTTTCTGGCTTAATGGCCACCGCTACGATCTATTCATTTGCACAATCTTATATGCCATATCTAGTTGGTGAAATTATTGATGCCATCGTAGCTTATAAGGGCGATCCATTTGATATTTATAGCGTACTTGCAGTTCCATTAATCTTATTTACCATAATTAGATTAGCTTCTAGCGCTTGTACTCGCCTAGAAGATTTACTACAAGCCTATACATTACCACAAGTACGTACTGAAATTCGGGCTGAGTTATTTAATTTAGTCCAAAGACATTCTTACCCGTTTTTCCAAGAAAACATGTCTGGAAATATTGCTAAAAAAATTATTGATCTTTCGGATAACTTCGAAAACATTTTTTCGAGTATTCATGACACAGTTTACACTAGCATGTTAACTTTTGTGTTTTCAACTTATTTACTCTGGAGCAGAGCGCCAGTCTTTGCTTATCTAGTCATGGCCTGGTTTTTAGTTGTATTAACGATTACTGGAATCATGTCAGCGCGTAGCATTACCTATTCGCGCCAACAAGCTGAAGCATCTAGTGCTGCCATTGGCAACATTATTGATTCTTTCCGTAATATTTTAACGGTTAAAATGTTTACCCGTCAAAACTATGAAGCGCGCTATCTCGATAAATTTCAGAAAGTCGAAGTCGATAAAACTATTGAATTAGAATGGGCCACTATGAAGATTCATATCTTCCGTAGCTTGGCTACCACCGTGCTAATTGTAGGTACAATTTTCTTGTTAATTTATGGCTGGCAGCGTGGCTGGGTCTCAATTGGCGACTTCTCATTCGTCACTAGTACATCTTTTACCATTTCACATACTGTCTGGTGGTTATCTAAACAATTAGTCTGGCTATATCGTGAAATCGGAACCGCTAAACAAGCCTTTAGCATTGTTGAAACACCAATTGTAATCGATGACACTAACAATACCCTGCCTAGCTTAATCGTCTCTGATGGTAGAATTGAGTTCCAAAATGTCTCTTTCTATTATTCACCAGACAATCAAATTTTTCATGGCAAATCGATTGTCATTAATGGTAAAGAACGCATTGGTCTAGTCGGTTTTTCTGGTAGCGGCAAAACTACGTTTATTAATTTAATTTTGCGTTTTTACGATCCCAGTGCCGGTAAAATTTTAATCGATCATCAAAACATTAGAAACTTTTCAGTGGCATCTTTAAGAGAGCATATTTCCGTCATTCCACAAGATCCAGGTCTATTTCACCGGACAATTTTAGCCAATATTAGTTATGGCAAATTAGATGCCACGGAACAAGAGATTATCGAAGCGGCGAAACTGGCTCATTGTCATGAATTTATTGAGCAGATGCCTAATGGTTATCACACCATGATCGGTGAAAATGGTTCTAAGTTATCAGCTGGACAACGCCAACGAATCTCGATTGCGCGTGCTATTTTAAAGAACGCCCCGATTTTAATTTTGGATGAAGCTACGGCCGCACTAGATTCAATTACTGAGCAGCAAATTCAAACAAGTATTGAATATCTTATGCAAAATCGCACAGCCATTGTAATTGCCCATAGATTATCGACTTTGATTAATATGGATCGAATTTTGGTATTTAAGAATGGACAAATAGTAGAGGACGGATCGCCAGAAGAGTTACTGCGATTAAATGGCCACTATGCTAAACTTTGGAATATGCAAGCTGGCGGTTTTTTACCGCATGATCAAGAGCAATAATCGCTTAGAGACCCCTCGGACGTACCTAAGAAATTTTTGTTTAGACGATCTTGAATTACTATACCAGTTGCATAGTGACCCCCAAGTCATGCGACACTTTTATACTGGACCACGCTCAAAAATAGCCGTTACTAAAAATTTACATGACTATATTGCACACCAAGCAACTTATAATTTTAGTAATTGGGCGGTCTTCGAAAAAAGTACTGATCTATTTATTGGGCGCGCGGGCCCATTAGTCTGGGAAGTAACCCAGGCAGCAGCCCCCACTAGCTCGTTTAATAGTGTCGAGTTAAGTTATGTGTTACATCAAAAATTTTGGGGCTTAGGCTTCGCTACAGAAATAGCCAGCCAGATTATCACTTGGGTATTTAAAAATTTAACTATCGATAAAATTATCGCAGTTACGACCCCCGAAAATCTGGCTTCGCAAAAAGTGATGGTCAAAGTTGGCATGCAACTAGATCAATACACTACACTTAACGGCTTCCCCGCCGTTCAATATATTATTTATCGACCTGATACAGCTACACAGACTATTTATTCAGATTTGTTGTATTAAGAAAACTCGATCATTGTTTTTTGTTTAATTTATTTTTTGAATTTTTCTTTTTATTAGTTTTTTTAGCTTTTTTATCATCGCGGCGTGAAAGATTTGCGTGAAAATTTTCTATAAAATAACACTTTTAAATTGCTCATGAGTGTATCTATTGTTTATGCTTCAGCTGCTTAACTTGCTCAACACTCAAATCAGTTAGCTCAGCTATCATCTCTAAATCGGCATCAGTTTTCAGCATTTTAATGGCAATCTCGATTGATCTTTCTGTTTTGCCTTTTTCCAACCCCTTTGCCTCAGCCGTGTCTATCTGGCTCATCTTAGAACGAACATAATCTAAATAACGGTCATAACTTTCTAATTCAGGCTTAGACCAATTACTTTGGGCTAAGATATTAAAAGCATCGGTCAGTTCTTTTTCTTTAAAAGAAGCGGGGATAGATTGTAGATGTTCAGCATTTTTCATGAAATAGACCCATTTTTCTAGAATATTATCCAATTGATCAAGTTTTTTAGTGAATTTTGGTAATTCGACAAAATGAAACTCTAAGTGTTTTAATTCATGTGCATACGTTACAGAATCTAAAATTAAATGATGAGCTAAGTACTCTCTAGACTTAACAAACAGCTCGAAATTTAAAATACCTACGAAGATTACCGGGATCAGTTTATTATAAGATTCTCCAGCATCTAATTGCCTGACTAAAGCAATTGAACTGTAATATTGTGCGCGAGGAGCATAATCTTTTTGATCTACCATTTGCATCTCTACGATATACAAACGACCACTTTGATCAGTGCAACGCACATCTACAATTGATAATTTTGCTGTACGAATATCAGGCACATTAGTGGGATCATTGATCTCAATATCTACGATTTTGGATCCTTCAGGGCGTTGTAAAATACTGTTCAAGAAGCTGATTAAAATATTCTTATGAGTAATGCTGCCAAACAATTTTTTAAACGCAATATCGCTTTTGGGGTCTAAATAGATCATATTTGGCTCCTGGTTACCAATAGGTCATAAAATTTTATATCTGAGTACTTTTAGCATAGCATCAGATGGGCTAATAGTTCAATTACTTGCTTTTTGGGGTTGATAATAGATAACGCAGAACTTCAAGAAACCCCTAAATAAGCCCCTTTTTGCTCCACTGAAAATTAAAATCGTGCGAAAAGCTAATCATTCAAAACCCTGATCTAATGGCTATTTGCAACAAAAACAATCCAAACTATTTACTCTCTCTCTCTCTCAGCTAAGCTTATATTACAGTAAGAATTAATATGGGCCCAAAATTTATAATTCCAAGGGCCTGGGTTTTTACTGAAATGGAGATTATGTCTATGAAGAAATTATTGTTAGGTTTACTGTTACTGAGTTCTATGGCTTTTGTTGAAACAGATTTATTAGGAGACTGTCTTCACTGGCAACAGGAATGTGATATGTGGCACGGATGTTGTGGAACTCTCACTTGTGGCGTTCTTGCTTTCGGCGGCCAGTGTGCTTGTCCAGATGGTCAACATCATACTTCCGGTGATAACTGTGAAAATGATTAAAAGTTAAAAAGTAATCTTAGGTATCAGAAATCATTAGGCCAGTTTAGAATTATAACTTAGCTGGCCTAATGGTGTTATCAAAGCAATAATTCCTGTATTAGGGCTACTAAGCAATTAGATCGTAGAAATCAGCTTCGCGAATGGTTTTATGCTTTAATAAAGTGGCATAAATCTGTTCCAGTTTAGCTTTATTGATTGCCTTTTCACCTTTTTTTAATTTCCAACTACTTATTTAATGTAATTGGCGGAGTTCAAATTATAAGCCCCGCCAATTTAAATATCAGGATATACGTGTTTTAACGGCGAAAATTAATCACCCTGAACCGTATAAATAGACCAATAGTTAGTGTCATTAAACAAGCTAAAATTAACAGATTAAATATGGGATGAAAATTTAGACTTAGCAGTTTATAACCCAAAAATGAGTGTATTTTTAATGCGCTGAATAAACAAGCGGCGCCCCCTAAAATTAAGCTAATAGCTAGAAATGGGATTTGGGTAACGAATAAGCTGGCTGTGATTGCAATTATATCTAGTGATATGCCTACAATTCTGTCTAAGCGTACTAATTTGGCCTTATATACATCAAACTGTTGCCTATCAAGTTCGTCTTGTTGTGCCATAGCATTGTCGGACAATCCCTGTGAATTAAGATGAAAGTTGTAAGTATCTGGTTGTGTCAATATTAGCCGTGGAGCAATGTAGGAAATCGTAGGCAATAATATTATGATGGCCAGGCCAATAGCAACTTGCTTTAGTGTCTCTGGGTGCTTATTTCGGGCTAATCTAAAACTCATGATTAACAGGAGTAAAAGTGCTAATAATAGTACGCTAAATCTGATGGTGGTGAATTTAGGCAACCAATAATACATGTCTTGAATGGCTAAACTGAGTGTGCCACCTAAAATTAGACCGAGACTGATCGCTGGCAAAACACTGAAAAAAATGCCAGCAACAATCGCTGCTAAACCAGTGATGCTAATAAGTATCATTTTGGTACGATAAACGCGATCTCGATACTGATAATAATTAGCTGTATCCAGTTTTTGTAGTTTAGTAAATTCAGCTGCTGTAGTTTGTTCTGAATAGTGTGAATGACCGTCTTTGATAGTTATTTGTACTAATTGTTGTGACCGTGTATTAAGTAAATTTTCACTGATATAATTGGTAGTAATGGGCAATAATATCAGAATTATTAGGCTGAGTAAGACTTGTCCGATAGTTTTCGATAGTATCATAGCATCTCCGATTTTAATTAATGATAATATTGTCTGGAGAAAATATATAATGTGATAAGAATAAAAAACAATGGTTAACAGATATTTCACCTAACGTTTCCCAAAATAGAAAATCCTGTTAATTTAAATTTATAAACACAAAATATAATTTTAAATAAATTAACTTGGGGTAAAAGATTTAAACTATGATCAATAGAATCAAGGGCACACAGGACTTTATCAACTTAGAACTGTTTAATTTCATTGTTGCCCAAGCTAAAACCCATCTCACTGAATATAATTTTCAAGAAGTAGCTACCCCTATTTTAGAACCGACAGAATTATTTAAACGCACTGTTGGCGAACATACTGACGTAGTCAGCAAAGAGATGTTTACGATTCTCCAACATGGTGAACACAAAGACGAAGAAGCGATCTGCTTGCGTCCAGAGCATACGGCCCCGATGATGCGGGCTTACTTAGAAAACGACTTATATCACAGCATGCCAGCACCCTGGAAGGCGTTTACTTATGGACCTATGTTTCGTTATGAACGGCCCCAAAAAGGTCGCTTTAGACAATTCCATCAGATTAGTTTAGAGATTATCGATTCTAGTAATATTTCTGAAGATGTCAGGTTTATTGGCATGCTAGATAGTTTCTTTAAAAATAAATTAAAATTAAGTAACTATGCTTTGCAGCTAAATTTTTTAGGCGCACCAGAAGATCGCGCTAGATATCGCCTAGAACTAGTTAATTTTTTACAACAAATCAATGCTCAAATTTGTGAAACTTGTCGCGTTCGTAAATCTAAGAACCCACTCAGAATTTTTGACTGCAAAAGCCCGACGTGCCAAGCAGCTTACGAAGCTGCCCCAGTAATTACTGACTCTTTATCATCAGAGTCTAAAACTGAATGGGAATTGCTTCAGCAACAGCTAGCATTACTTTCGATTTCGTTTGTTTATAAACCGACATTAGTGCGTGGTCTAGATTATTATAATAAAACCGTTTTTGAATTTGTGAGTACTGATCTGGGCGCTCAAAATAGTTTTTGCGGTGGTGGCCGTTACGATCAACTAGCCAGTTTAATTGGTGCCAAACAAGATTATCCGTCAGTCGGCGCCGGAATTGGCATCGAACGTTTAATTTTATTACTCGAAACCCAGGCTAGTAATTTAAATTTACCAACTAAACCTGCTTTAATTGTAATTTTACCCCTAACCCCAGCGCAAACTACCATGGCCCTTTTATTGGCCCAAGAATTAAATCATAAAAATTTATGTATTGATCTGCTGCTGGAACAAACTTCGGTTAAAAGTATGATGCGTAAAGCTAATCGTCTTGGTGCTAAATTTGCCCTTTTAATTGGCGAATCAGAACAACAAGCTCACGTCGTGACTGTTAAAAATATGGTCAATGGCACTGAAGAAATAATTAAACAGGTTGAACTAGCTAGTTATTTACTACACTCGGTTTAAATTATTTTTTTGATCTTGTAGCAACTTTACAATTGGCAGATCAGGCTCAGGCATATCATACTGTGATAATTCATCAGCTGTTACCCAGGTGATTGCAGAATGCTCATGTAATACAAGAGTACCCGTAAAACTTGGTACTCTAAAAACATGCATATCAAAAAGCACATCTTGATATTCAAAAGAGCTGGTACAAAAATATTCACCAACTTTTGCTTGAATACCTAACTCTTCTAGCAATTCGCGTCTTAAACATTCTGATAATGTTTCACCAGCTTCGACTTTTCCACCCGGAAACTCCCACTTACCTAATAAGCTGTCTTTTTTTGCTCTTTGGGCAATTAAAATTTTACCATCGCATTCGATGATAGCTGCAGCAATCAATTTTTTATTTGATGGTGTTTGTTTTAGGTAATTCAGCATGTTTATAAATCCATTGCATTACTGGTGTATTATAAGTTTGATTATAGATATCTTTTAATGTTTCTTGCGCATTTTCTATTGTAGGCATTCTATCATCACAATCACTGGAAGTACAATTTAATACGTCTAATGCTGCATCACGCGTTTTATCATAAATCTGAGTAAAATTCGCTTTCATAACTATCGTGCCTAATCTTAAATTTTTAGATTGTTCTTCTGGCAATTTCTCTTTAAGGTCTTTATAAACTAATTCAGCAACAAAAGAAAAAAATCCCATGTCGTATGGTAAACCTGTATATACATCCGTACTTCTAGAAGAAACTATACAACAAAGATTGTTATCTCTTACAAAAAATTGCATTCCAAGCGTGCAAGGAAAATCCTTACTTTCTTTTATTTTATGCATTGGCTGATTTATATTAATAAAAGCTTTTCTTGAATCAAGATTATTGACTAAATTATCAATAACCCATTCATATTGCGTTTTATTCCCAGTCTCAGGAACTCTTTGATGAAATACATAATAACCATAATTAGACGCAATTTTACCATCTTTGTCTGCTAATGTTTTCCAAAAAGGCGATGCTTGAGCAAGTCCAGCGTTTACATCTAAACTACCATTAAAATAAGCCACCAATTCTCTTGAAAAGTATCGCACAGATTTTGGCTTACGAATTAAATGTAATCTATTATTCGGATTCAATAAAACATATGATACATCATAAGCTTGCTGCCCGGAACCTGCACGCGCATTAAAACGCTCTCCTTCATCTTTAATGTGCCTAACTCCTTTTACAACCAAATCATCGACATTATCACCAACGATGGTAACTGGTGCCGTATATTGCCTAGAAATTCTTTTCAAATCTGCCTCAGCAAAACTACCAAAATATACAAAATTCACTAATTGAAATAAAGCAAATATTCCATAAGCATTGTTAAGCATATGCGACTCGAAGTATAAAATGATTAAAATTACGCTTATAATGCTAATCTAATAGCGTCATAAAGTCTATATATTTTTAACTATTTTTAATTCAAATAGAATTGGCAACTGTGATATCTGTAAATAAAGAGGGGCTTATATTTAAAAACTACTTGAAGCCCAAACTGATAATTTAAATTTACCAACTAAACCTGCTTTAATTGTAATTTTGCCCCTAACCCCAGCGCAAACTACCATGGCCCTTTTATTGGCCCAAGAATTAAATCATAAAAATTTATGTATTGATCTGCTGTTGGAACAAACTTCGGTTAAAAGTATGATGCGTAAAGCTAATCGTCTTGGTGCTAAATTTGCCCTTTTAATTGGCGAATCAGAACAACAAGCTCACGTCGTGACTATTAAAAATATGTCCAATGGCACTGAAGAAATAATTAAACAGGTTGAACTAGCTAGTTATTTACTACACTCGGTTTAAGTTATTTATGCTTCAGCTGCTTAATTTGTTCGATACTCAAATCAGTTAGTTCAGCTATTGCATCTGCATTGGCGTTAGCCTTTAGCATCTTAATGGCAATCTCAATCGATCTTTTTGTTTTGCCTTTAGCCTCAGCCGTATCAAGTTGATTCATCTCTGAACGAATATTATCTAGATAACGGTCATAACTTTCTAATTCAGGTTTAGACCAATTACTTTGCGCTAAGATATTAAAGGCATCGGTGAGTTCTTTTTCTTTAAAAGAAGTTGGTATAGATTGTAGATGCTCAGCATTTTTCATGAAATAGACCCATTTTTCTAAAATATTATCCAATTGATCGAGCTGTTTCGTGAATTTGGGTAATTCGACAAAATGAAACTCTAAGTGTTTTAATTCATGTGCATGCGTTACAGAATCTAAGATTA
>CANKEI010000033.1 GCA_947481115.1 bacterium | reverse complement strand
TACCGAACCTATAAAGAAAACACTTATCATTAAAAACACCGCTTTTTTCATATAACCTCCTTAGCTGCTAGAAACGGTCTATCATTCGCAAATCGCGCTAAACCTATTAATCTCTAGTAGTAATTATAGCTTAACTGAGAGAGAGAGAGTAAATAGTTTGATTGGTTTTTGTTGCAAATAGCGATTGGGTCGAGATATCACGAAGCTATTTTTTGGAGTAAAAATTTGAGTTATTTGGCTAAAAAGTGGCTTACCTAGGGAGTTTAAAACAATTAAAAATTTAATTATAGACAAATCTATTAACGCACTATATGATTTGTCCAATGTTGACAATTAAATCTTTTAAAATATCTAAAATTTTAAGATCTATAAAAAATCTTGCGGAACTCTAAAAATCATGATTAAACGTAATTTGACTGATACGATTATACGTTTAGCTGAAACATTTCCGGTAGTAGCTATCTTGGGACCGCGCCAATCTGGTAAAACAACCTTAAGTAAAGCTATTTTCAGAAAATATAAATATTTATCGCTCGAAGACCTCAGCTTAAGAGATGATGCTAAACAAGATCCCAAAGGTTTTTTAGAGTTACACAAAAACGAATTTGGAATAATTTTAGATGAATTTCAACATGTGCCAGAGCTATTATCCTATATTCAATTAATCGTTGATGAAAATCGTCGCCCTGGATATTTTATCTTAACTGGTTCCCAAAATTTTCTCATGAACCAAGCGATTAGCCAAACCTTAGCCGGCAGAATCGCGATTACAACTTTATTACCATTAACCATCGGTGAATTAAAATCTGCCCAATTATTACCAACTAGCATTGAAGAACTAGTCTTTAAGGGTGAATATCCCGAATTATTTGTGAATCAGAAATTAAGTTCGTATGATTTTTATTTTAACTACTCTAAAACTTATGTGGAACGCGATGTGCGTGATCTGCAAAATGTGCAAAATTTAGCAACTTTTATCAAATTTATGAAATTATGTGCTGCTCGTATCGGACAAGTGGTAAATTATAGTTCTTTGGCTAATGACGCTGATATTAACGTAGTAACTGCCAGAGCCTGGCTTTCGATCTTAGAAACTTCGTTTATTATTTTTCAGCTACAACCATACTCAACACAATTTACCCGACGCTTAATTAAAGCGCCTAAATTATTCTTCTATGATACCGGCCTAGCAGCTTATTTATTGGGAATTGAGGCGGTGGACGATCTTAAATTAAGCGTTTATCGGGGCAATTTAATCGAATCTTTAATTGTGACTGAGATCGTGAAGCTTTATCATAATGCTAGCAGGCAGCCTAATATTTATTTTTTACGCGATAAAACTGGTCATGAAATCGACTGTGTAATCGAAAAATCAAATAAATTAATCCCCATCGAAATTAAATCGCGCATGACTCCCACGCAAAACGCTTTTGACGAAATTAAATTTTGGCAAAAAGCAGAACATGATCCAGAGCAAACTAATCCTAAACCAATGCTCGACGGCTACGTAATTTACGCTGGTAATGAGACTGAAAAACGCACTTATGGCACTTTTTTAAGCTGGCAAGATTTAGTTAGTTTAGAAACAATTGGGATATTAAAGAAAAAGATGGGTTAAATTTTAGAAACTGGCCTGCTCTTATGGCTATAAAATATAGATCTTTAGAGACACTGGCCTGCCAGGCATTCGTGTAACGAATGACTGGTGGAGCTGAGCGGGGTCGAACCGCTGACCTCATGAATGCCATCCATGCGCTCTACCAACTGAGCTACAGCCCCAAAATTTAGTTCTCCAATAGATAAACTAGGCAAATATCATAAAATATCTATAATTTTAAATATAAAAATAAAAAAATAAATCTAAATTTAAAATAAATTTTAAAAAATTTAAAACTCGAAATCCTAAACTTATGGTAAATCAAAAATTATTAAAAAAACTATTTAATTTTAAAAACCCCCAAAACTTAAGCCTACTTAAGCTAATTATAAATTTAGTTTTAATATTTAATCTAGCAAGCACTAGTATCTTAACCCACTGTGCTGACCAAAATATTGTGGCACCAATCGAAATAAACACCTCTCATATTAATCCTGGGATTCAAAATACACAACTATCTGTTAAAGCAGATCATGAACAACTAGCTAGTACCGAAATTTTAAATCAAAGTAATTCAGAAGATAGTTCCACACAACAAACATCACAACCTAAAACAACTAAGTCTAAAAGTTGGACTAGTAATATTTGGGAATTTTTTCATGGATTAAGTAACTGGGTACAGGGCAGATTACGCAGTGAACATATTTCTCAAACTGCTCGTCTAATCTCAGTATTTTTTTTAGGATTATTAATGAGTTTAACCCCCTGTATTTATCCAGTTATACCATTAACGGTTGGTGCGCTACAAACTCAAAAATCGCGCTCCTTAAGCTTTAGTTTTTTACTATCGCTAGCCTATGCCACTGGTTTATCACTAACTTTTGCCATTATGGGACTAGTAGCCGCAACTTCAGGACAATTATTTGGCAGCTTGGCTAGCCACCCAGTATTTGTGTTAATTGTGATCGCTCAGTTACTTTATATGGCCGGATCGATGTTCGGTTGGTACGAAATTTATATTCCCAGATTTTTACAAATCAATAATAAAAACCCTAAAGCTGGCTCGTTACTTTCAGCGTTTTCATTTGGTGTAATTAGCGGCACGGTCGCTTCACCATGCTTATCTCCTGGACTAGCACTATTGCTAACTATTGTGGCCACGCTAGCTAATAAATTCTTGGGATTTATATTACTATTTACTTTTGGCTTAGGTTTAAGTACGCCACTAGTCTTAATTGGAACTTTTTCGAATGCCATGAATTTATTGCCTAGGGCTGGCATGTGGATGATTACAATCAAAAAAATATTTGGCTGGTTGCTAATTATCATGAGCTTATATTTCTTAAATAATTTAATCCCTTTTGTACCATATTTCGCTAAACTAATTACTCCCATTACTCCCACGCAACAAAATTTACCAGAATTGCCAACCCAGACTAATTATCAAATTGCCCGCAGATTTGCGATCGCTAATAAAAAACAGTTACTAATCGATATTGGCGCCGACTGGTGTTCACTTTGCAAAAAACTAGATCGTAAATTATTTCATAATGCTCAATTAATCGATCTATTATCTGAAAATTTTGTAATTTTAAAAGTTAATGCTACCGATCCACAATCTGAACCATATGCCAGCTTGAATCAAAAATATAATATTATCGGCGTGCCTACGATTTTAATACTTGAACCAAAAACAGAACATTTAATCATGCGCCATACTAGCAATTTATTAGAAAAAACTGACAGTGAAATCCAGCAAGCTCTAGTAACTGTTCAACTATCTTTAAATTAAATTTTTCTAAATTTAAAACTTAGCGTGCTAACACTTAATCGCTAGCGCGCTTTTATTTTTTAGATATTTCTTGTAAACTCTGTTAAGTTTTAAATCAGAATAAATCTTAAATATATCGCTTTTAGAAAGTCACAGGATCTTTATATATGCATAACTCACTAAAATTAAGCTTACGTAATTTAGCTACTGGCCTGCTCGTAATTTTGATATTTAATATTAATAATATCGTGGCAGTTTTTCCAAATAGTAGTTCATCTGGAGACTTACATGCTTTAGTTGGTGGCACTATGCGTTCTCGTACATCCTCACTTGGTAACGTAAAAGAGCTTGCTAGTAGTGAAAGTGGCTCATCTGATGGCGAATCATCTGATAGAAGCTCTGATGCTAGAAGCAAATTAAAACGTGCTGACGCTACTGTTGCCAGAATATTTAAGCGTACCAGCATGTTAATGGATGTCGATAGAAAAATGGCTTTTTTGAGAGAGCGCTGGGAACGTGCCAGAAGAACAGCTGCAACTGCTGCTGTATCGAGAGCGCGCACCACTGTCACAATCCCCAGAGTCTCGCCAATTGTAACTTCAATAGCCCCTAGACATGCAACATTAGCTGATTTAGCAGGCAGCGCGGCAATAGATTTAGGCGATATGGTACCGTCAGCTACTAGCACAACCAGAATGCTCTCACTCGCTTGCACACCAGTAATTACTGCCGAATGTAGTCGGAAAACTCCAACTAGCCCGCTATATCTTCGAACTGGTTGCTTTGAGTTTTGGTTCGAAAAAACCAAATAACTTATTTGATTCTACGAAATTGATTGTCTTCTTTAAGTGAGTCAATCTGTTCTTTGCGATCTTTTTGCACAGTTTCTACGGCAATATCAATCACTTGGTCAATTAATAGATAGAGCTCTGGCCCTTCACGTTTGATGGCAAAATTAACGTGCGCAGCCGAAATATGTAAATCAATATCATGGTGATGGTGTTCACGGTTAGCAGTCATAATCAGGTCTATTCTGACTGGATCATGTTCTTCGATATGCAATACGCGCTCTAATTTAGCTAATTTTTCATTAGCATAATTTTCAATCGCATCTGAATGTTCCATGTGTCTAAAAACAAAACGCTTTTCCATACTCTCTCCCAAAAATATTAGTTAACTCTCTAAATTATAAACAATTATAAACTTAGCCGTCACAATATCATATTTTTGAGAATTTATACTAGTCTTTAAGCTTTACGCACCACAAATCTAATAGGTACACTCTTTAGATCATACTTAGCCCGTAATAAATTTTCAAAAAAGCTTAGCTGACTGCTACCAAACCATTCTGGTACGTTTACATACATCGCCAAAGTTAACGGTGCAACTTGCACCTGTTTAACATTACGAATAATTAATAAATTAGTTTTATGATATAAGGGCTTATGATCTAGCGATTCTTGAAAAAACTGCTTAAGTTCAGCATCATCAAAGCGCTGATTTTGACGCTGCCAGACCGTATGCACCAGCGGCAAAATTTTACCAATATTTTTCTTATTTAAACAAGATATTTCTAACTTTTCGATTTTCTTAAAGAAATAGTTATATTCTGAAAGTCGACGTTCTAGATCCGCTTGCGAATCTTCGGTCGTTAAATCTTGTTTATTTAATAAAATAATCAGTGCTTTATGCTCTTCAAAAGTATAAAAAGCTAATTTTAGCTCTTGATCAGCAATCGCATTATCAGCAGCATCGATCATTAAAAGCACAATGTCAGAATGTTTTACTGCTCTAAAGCTACTTTTAACCATCATCTGCTCTAAATCTTCTTTGATCGAACGCGGTCGCCGAACACCTGCCGTATCAGTTAAACGAATGGTCTCTTTCGAGAAATTAACGTTAGTATCGATGGCCTCGCGCGTTGTACCAGCTAGCGGCGTTACAATGGACCGTTCTTCTTTAGTTAATAAATTCATAAGTGAAGATTTACCAACATTGGGTTTACCCAATAATACTACACGATAAGCTGGTTCAATTTCATCTGGCGCTTTAAAATCATGCAAATCAGCCACGATAGCGTCTAATAGGTCACCAATGGCATAACTGTGCTCAGCTGAGATAAAAAGCGTTTGCGCTACACCTAAACCATAAAAATCATGCTTATTATGCTCAGTGGCTTTAGCATCAGTTTTATTAACGGCTAAGATTAGAGGCTTATTTAATTTACGTAATCTGCGGACTAATTCGCGATCCTCAGCTGTTACACCCTCGGCACCATCACAAACTAAGACATTTATATCAGCATCTTCTAATAGTTTATAGACAATCTGAACAACTTGCTTGGTGATCTGGTCTAAATTTTTATCAAAAGAAACGCCCCCAGAATCAATTAGCTCAAATTTTACATCATGCCAGCTAGTGACATCAGAAATAAAATCTCGCGTAACTCCGGCATAGTCAAAAGCCATGCTTTTATTGCTAGAAACCAATCTATTAAATAGTGTCGATTTACCGACATTCATACGACCGGCCAACACAACTTTAGGTAAGCGGCGGATAATTTTAGTCATTCTGAGATCTCACTTAACGTTCCAGGGAAAAAATCTAATACTAGCTTAACTTTGGGCCAACGTGCTTGATTGGCAAAATCTAAATTTTTATTACCATATTTACTGACAGCGCCAGGATTACTTAAACTATTATTTACACTTGCAGCTGTATCAGCAGCTAGATTAATATTACTTAAATTAGGCTCTAAATTATCTATAACTGGCGCAATTAACTCTGGTAAAGCTGCTTGATGCACCAAATTAATTTCCAAGCTCATATGTTCACCAAACACGGCCTGTAACTTGGGCAGCCAGACTAAGCGCTGATCTTGGATAATATCTTTAAAAAAGCTGAGATTTTGATCCAAATCTATCCAGACTTGATTTAATTCAGGCTTAAATCGCGCAAATTGCACTTGCTGTAAAATAGATATCAAAAGTGGCTCATCTAACTTTTTAATTTCCAGCTTAAATTTATCCCACTTATAGCTATTTGATTTATTTTCTTGCCCAACTTTTAGGTTATTATCAGGTCCAAAATTATTATTACTGTGACCAATATTATTATTTATAAACTTAATTTCTAAATTATTTATTTCAGGCTTAAGTAAATAGTTCAGCCGCTGTAATCTTTTTTTTTTACTAAACCCACTAAAAATAGTTCTAAAAATAGGTGGGGATAAGCTGATTTCATAAATAACTGCTCTTGAGCACAGAAATACTCTAACAGCGTAATCAACTGATCTACCTCTACCTGAGACATGATAGCTCTAAAATTATCACTCACACCCGTTACTGGTAAATTAAATTTAATCCGCCAGGCGTCTCGAATTAGATGCAATAAACGCTTCCAAATAAAATCTGGCGCATACCTAGTTAAATTAACTAGATCTAGCTGGACCAACAATAAGCCAATATCTCGCTGGATCAATAAAATCTCAAAGATTTTCTCAAGCTGCGCTACATCTGGGTAACCCAGCGCCAATAGCACTGTGTTTTCTGAAATTTTTTGACCCGTAAATCTAACTCGCTCTAACATGTTGATCGCATCGCGCGCACAACCATCGGTTTCTTTAATAATTAAATCTAGCGCGCTACTATCACAAATAATCTGCTCAGTTGCGCAAATTTGCTGTAAATGCGCTTTGAGTGCCTGGGATTCAATTGCTCCAAAAAACAGTTGGAAGCAGCGTGATCGTACAGTTTCGATAATTTTACCTGGATCAGTAGTAGCCAAAATAAACAGCGTAGACTTAGGCGGTTCTTCTAAGATTTTTAAAAACGCATTAAATGCCGCTTTGCTCAACATATGCGCCTCATCAATGAGGTATATGCGTTTACAGCCAATTACGGGCAATAACGCCGCGGCCTCGATGATATTTCGCACATTATCAACACCAGTATGTGAAGCTGCATCGATCTCAATAAAGTCAGGGTGCTTACCGCTAGCCATTAATAAACAAGATTGGCACTCTAAGCATGGTAATTTAAAACTACGAGGTTCTTTACGAAAATTTTCTAAGTTTTGGCAATTAATAGCTGCTGTGAAAACTCGTGCTGTAGTAGTTTTACCACAGCCGCGCTGCCCTGAAAATAAATATACTGGGAATAAATGATCTAGAAATAAGCTATTTTTAAGCGCGCGAATCGTTAGATCTTGCCCAATAATCTGGTCAAAATTTTTCGAACGCCATTTACGGGCCAGATTTAATTGCTGCTGTGTAGCTGTGTGCATATCTATAGTAGATCCCATAATCCCATTAATTCAGCTTTAAGCTTATTTTTAATTTAATAAAACTCTAGATTTACTATTTTCAGGATATATTAAAACTATATTAAAATAAGAGAAGAAGCACAAACAGTTAACTCCGCCTGCTGCTTTCTTTCGAACCTGACAGATTACAGAGCTAATGCTTTGCTTCTTCTCAATTTTTAAAAGACATGCCTATTTTAAGGCACATTAATGGAGATAGCAAGTTTTTAAGCTAGTTTTAGGCACGTTTAGCGCGACGTTTGCTAACAGCACGACGAGCAACTACTCTACGACCTTTAACTGCAACTCTACGTTTAGCTACACCTTTACGGGCAACTTTACGTTTAGCAACAGCTGAAACTTTACGTTTCGCAGCAACTTTACGTTTGGCAACTACTTTACGCTTAGCTGCTACTACAACTTCACTTTTAGCCGCTACACGACGCTTAGCTACTTTTTTACTAGCAACCTTACGGCCAGCGACTTTACGCTTAACTGAACGCTTCTTCATACCTAGCGCCCTTTCGATTTTAGTCAATAACGACATTATTAACCCCTCCGTTCAATTAGCAGCCCATCTACTGGCGCGAACTGCTAAATTTTTAATACAAAAACAGGTTAACAAACCACATCAACAAAAAGCAATAGTTTAAGTTTGAATTACTAAATAGCCCGAAACAAAGCATTAAGTCGTAAATTAAATTTCAGAATCTAATTCCAAATCCTGCAAATTATTTAATTCAGAATCGTGCTCAAAACGCTTGGGCTGCTCCAAAGATTTTTCTAAATCTAAATCAAAATCTAGCTCACCATCTGACACATATTCTGACACATATTTTTTTTGCAAAATTGCCGGCATTGGTTCTACTACTGGTGGTTGTAAAAAGTGATATTTATTGGGATCCAAATTAGCTGCCATTAAATTATCTAAGATTTGATCTATTTCTGTGGCCAACGCTGTATCAGATTTTTTAGGCGCAACTGTCATCTCAACCTCATTATCACCAATATCTGATTCGTCTGAATCACTTGATTCGCTATCGGGAAAATCTAGCTCAGCCTGAACTTTTGGCTCTGCGCTATCAGCTAAAAAAGTAAAATTTATGGGAATTAACAAACTTAAAAGTAATATCCCATATTTAAATAAATCAGGTCTAAAAAATAGCATACTATTGCCCCCACTAAAAGAGTTATATTTTTAATAATCTTTAAACTAACAAACCAGAGTTATTAAAAACAATAGTTTTCTAACTCTAATTAAAATTCGGATTGGTTTATTGATTGATTTATTGCTAAACTAACTGGCATAAAAATAGCTATTAAAAATCTATTTACTAACGCTTTAAAGCAAGGGCTACCATATGAACTATACCAAAGCCCGCCTAGCCAGCTTATTAGTGATAATAGCGTTTTTGTTATTTTCAGCTAAGCCAGCAATAACTAGCTGGATAAATAATCCTCAAAACAGTCCTAAAACTTTTATCGTAACGAATTTAACCCTCCCGGAAAAAGTTGGCCAGCTCATGATGGTCAGTTTTCGTGGTGAAGTTGCCAATACTGAGGCACAACGGCTAATTCAGGAATTACATATTGGCGGAATTATTTATTATAACTGGGCTAATGGCTTAACTACGCTAGAACAAGTGCAAAAACTAAGTACTGGCATACAAAAACTAGCTCACCAAACTCGCTCCAAAATCCCATTATTAATCGCTGTCGACCAAGAAGGTGGCCGAGTAGTCCGCTGTCCAATCACTGAATTTCCGGGCAACCAAGCTTTGGGCCTAACCAATCGCCCCGAGTTGGCTGAAGTTAGTGCGCGAATGATTGGCACAGAATTAGCTGCTATTGGGGTCAATACCAATCTAGCTCCGGTAGTCGATATTAATAGTAATTCCCTAAATCCCATTATTGGGTCGCGCAGTTTTGGTGATACAGCTGACATAGTGACCACTTTTGGCAGACAGGCGCTTCAGGGATATCATACAGCCGGCATAATCACGACACTAAAACACTTTCCGGGTCATGGTGACACAAATACCGATTCACATCTAGATTTACCAGTAGTTCACAAATCACTCCAAGAGCTCCAAATCACTGAGCTGTACCCGTTTGCACAGTTAGCTAGTCAAACTGATCTGATCATGACGGCGCATATTTTAGCCCCTGCCCTAGATCCAAATTATTGCACAACCCTATCGCGCAAAACTATAAACTATTTACGCGCACAGCTGAATTTTCAAGGCATAATTATTACTGACTCGTTAGTCATGGCTGGTGTTTTAAAACAAGTCGATCAATCTGTCGCTGAAGCGGCCATTCAAGCTTTAAGCGCTGGCCATGATATTGTGCTCTTAGGCGGCGCCCAATTACATGGTACTAGTATTACCAATGAATTAACTTTGACAGATCTTAAACAAATTCAGCAAGCGATCATCCAAGCTGTGCTATCTGGCAGAATTCCAGAAACCCAAATTGATCAATCTGTCCAAAGAATTTTAAATTTAAAACAAAAATATTTAACTCAAAAATATTTAACTATAGATATACCTGCGCATAGCGCTGTAAACTTAGAAGATTGCTAACACAAACACTAATCTAGCAATAGCAATCGAGATATTATTAAATTGGGAGATAGTTAGTTGGGAGAAAATTTAACTATGTTAAAAAAAATAGTCTTGAGCTTAATTATTTTAACGCTATTTCCTGGTCCAATTTATGGCTTTACCATTTCAGTTCAAACTGCTCGTACAATTGCGGATAAAATCTGGCATAACGAATGTGCTGGCACTGTGACTGGCCTAACTAATTGGAAAGATGGCGAAAGCTTTGCTTCTTTAGGAATAGGCCATTTTATCTGGTATCCAGCTGGCACTCAAGAATGTTTTAAAGAAAGCTTTCCGGAATTATTAAAATTTTTGCAGCACCAAGGGGTTAAATTGCCCGCTTGGTTAAAAGCAGCCCAACACTGCCCCTGGAACTCAAGAGCCGAGTTTAATGCTAATTTTAATAGTCCTGAGATGCAAGAACTTCGTCAACTACTCTTAAAAACTAAAAATTTGCAGGCTATTTTTATTGCCAAAAGATTAGAACGAACTTTTCCAGATATGATTAAAAATTTACCTAGTTCTGAACAAGCACCCATCCGAAAGCTATTTTTTCAATTAGCTAGAGATCCCAAAGGTTTATATGCCCTAATAGATTATTTAAATTTTAAGGGCTCTGGTACTGTAACTAGTGAAGCTTATAAGCATCAAGGCTGGGGGTTATTACAAGTTTTACAACGTATTCCAGCTGACACGAAACAGCCCGTCCAAGATTTTATCGACTCTGCCAAAGCTGTTTTAACTGCACGGGTTAAAAATTCCCCGCCAGCTCGTAATGAAGCGCAGTGGCTCAAGGGGTGGTTTAATCGGCTAAATACTTATAAAAAATAATAAGTATTTAGATCATGCCGCTAAGTAACTCGATTAGGCCTGAACTTGTTCTTCTTTAGAATTCCAAGCCACTACATCTTGAGCCCATTTAATAATTTCTTCACTTAAATATTTATTAAATGCGCAATGCCAATTTAATAAGCATCCATGTCATCAGGATTAGCTTCGACAATATCTTCAATGTATTCAGAGGCGTCATCCCATTGCTCTTTATGCTCTAAATCAAGTAAATATTGTTTCCAGTTCATATTTTTCTTAACTCTTATTTATTAATCATCTCCCTAAAACATATTTAGCCCACCCCAATTGACAATCCTTTAGATATTCACCAATAGCCCCTCTTGAGTTCCATTCTTTAGCTAACACAGGATCATTACCAATGATTAAGGTCGCATAATTAAAAATTTCTATTCTTTGATAAGGTATATGCTCATCTAAATTA
>CANKEI010000032.1 GCA_947481115.1 bacterium | reverse complement strand
CTTCATCAATTATCATGCTTCTTACCCTGCTTATGATGATTTAATTATCAAGCGCTAAGTTTGGAGCATGATCAACTTTTTGTGAAGAGAGTTGATTTAAATTCAAGAAATTAAAAATTTAAAATTGAGATCGCGGGAATGTGGGTGTTATGGCATGCCATTAGATTATCGTCAACGCCGTGAATATACAGAATTATTAGAAGCATATCGTACAGCTCAAATGCATACCGAACTGACTAGAAAATCGCTTGCAGATTGGACGGCAGAGTAGTCCTATCGTTTATGCATTCCTGAAAGCTTTCATTTGTTTATCTTTTGCTTTGATTTAATTTTTTTAACTTTGGCAGGAGCTTTAGGGAGAAGATCGATGCCAAACAATGTTTCTATGTCAGTATCTATAATTGGTGTAGAAGTAGTAATCTCTAGCGAGAGATCGTTATTTACACTTGATAATAGTTCAGTATGATCAACTTGGCGTAATAAAAACAATTGTTCTGGTGCATCATCTAAACGCATGCCAATGCCATATAAAACAGCACTGGTATGTTTGCATAACATGGCATGATCTAAGCAAGAACAGCTAAATTTAATCTCATTTGGTTTAGGAAATAAGCCTTTATCTGGTTGGGTAATAACTTGCATAATATGCTCAGAGAATTTCCCCTGTAGTAACTCAATTAAAGAATTGATCTTTCCTGCACACTCAGTAATTAAATTTTGCCAGGCCATGGATGTAGCTGCAGTAATGGAGATTTCTACTTTATAGACCTTTGTGCCATATACTAATGCTTGGACTATGCCAGATTTTATTTTCAAATCTAAAATTGCACCACGTCGCGCATAAGAACGTCCACGATCTATACGGTAAGCGTAATCTTGATAAGATTCAATATTTTCACACCAAGCTTTACCCCAAAAAGTTTTAGCCACAGCTTTATTGCCAACGCCTAGTACAGGTTGTAGATCAGGCTGTTTTTTTAGTAATTTGGCTAATTTTTTAGCAATTTGCTCTTTATGTTCAGCCACTTTTACGCGGGGAGGATAGCCATAATTGTTCCAGCTCATATTTTATACCTTATCTGCTAGAGCGCGATTTAAATCTAATGATATTAGATTTAGTAGCTCTGAATTGCTTAATTCTGATAATGCTATTTCTCGTTTTGATTTTATAAAAGTATTAGCCAAAGTACTTTTTGCAGCAATAATCTTATCAATATTTTCTTCAATTGTACCGCGGCAGACGAGTTTGTGGACTAAAACATTATTTTTTTGACCGATACGATAGGCTCGATCAGTAGCTTGTTGCTCTACGGCAGGATTCCACCAGCGGTCAAAATGGATTACATGCGCGGCATTAGTTAAATTTAAACCAGTGCCGCCTGCTTTCAGCGATAGCACAAAAAAGGGTGGCCCATCTGGTTGCTGAAACGCTTTAACTAATGCGGCACGCTTTTTGATAGGCGTGCCACCATGTAGTTCTAATCCCGGCTTAGCGAAAATAGTAGCTAAGAATTCAGATAAGGCCGGTATAATTTCGCGAAACTGGGTAAAAATTAATACCTTTTCGTTTTTTTCGGCGATTACAGAACATAGTTCATGCAAACGTATGAATTTACCACTGGTGTCGGCTGAATATTGATTATGCCCTAGCCATTGGTTAGGGTGGTTACAAATTTGCTTGAGGCGCATCAGATAAGATAATACTAAGCCACTACGTTGGATATCTTTAACGCCACTATCTAGCAAGGCTTTTAATTCATCGACAGTTGTTTGATATAGAACAGCTTGCTGTTTGGTTAGCGTGCAATAAGCTATTAATTCAGTTTTATCTGGCAGATCATTAATAATGCGTTTATCATTTTTTAATCTTCGTAAAATATAGGGCTTAATTAAGCGTTGAATAGCCGAATAGGCTTGCGGTTTTTGTTCTGAATTAACTAATTTTATAAATTTTTTACTTGACCCCAATAACCCTGGCGCAATTAAGTCAAATAGGGACCAAAGATCAAGTAAGTTATTTTCGATAGGCGTACCAGTCAAAACAAATTTAACACGTCCAGGTAATGTTTTAATTATCCTGGTTTGTTTAGCATTTGGGTTTTTAATTGCTTGTGCTTCGTCAATAATAATTATGTCCCAATTTATATGATGCAAAAAGTCTAGACGGCTAGCTAAGCCATAAGTCGTGATTACTAAATTTAAATTGGTTAAATTGGGTATTTTTCCAGTATTAATCTCACTGGCGTCAATATTATTTTCCGAACTATGCAAGACATAATAGCGTAGTGTTGGCGCAAATTGCTTGATTTCTGCTACCCAGTTGCCCAATAAAGAGGCCGGCAAGATTAATAAATATTTATTTTCAGCATTAGAATTTTGCGCTAATAACAGCAGCGATAAAATCTGCATTGTTTTACCTAGTCCCATATCATCCGCTAAGCAGCCCCCAAGTTGCATATTATAAAGTGTCCATAACCATGAGACACCATGTAGTTGATAAGGACGTAACTGTGCCTTAAGATTTTGCCTTAAGATAGTTTTAATAGCTGTGCCACCCTGGGATTCGGGGTCGCGTATAAAAGATAATATTTTTTGCAGCTGTGCGCCTTCTAA
Source organism: bacterium (assembly GCA_947481115.1). Taxonomy (GTDB): domain Bacteria; phylum Babelota; class Babeliae; order Babelales; family JABDEC01; genus CANKVQ01. The sequence goes on along the minus strand of CANKEI010000032.1, from coordinate 9,504 downwards.
TATGGTGGACCATTCTGCTACATCGTTAGCAATCTCATCGGTGGTAGCAGCATCATGAAAGCCAGCTGCATAGCGTAAGCTTTCTGCAAACGACAATCCGCGCTTACTTTTTTTACCCCAATAGTCTAAAACTTGCCGTAGCTTCTGTTGATCAAGCTCTAACCATTGGCCACGAATTCTAACTAGATTGTCTTGAGTTGCAAGTATGTCATTTAATTCTTGATTAGATAACTGGCTACCATCAGGCAAAGCAACATATAAATTAAAATCTAATAAGGCATCTAAACCGGCTAACGCTTGTGATCCATTGCCCAATTTGAGTGTTATGGCAGGGCGGGGTGGTTTTTTGCTATTCCACCAATTTGGTACTTTAATTATAATCCCAGCGGCCTCGTATAATGGTAAATCTTTGAGAAAGGCATAAGCCTGCATCGCTGTTAAAGCAGTAGGCTTAAAAATAGCGTCAGTCGTCAGTAAGCTTTTTAGAAAAACGCTGGCTTCGGCCGCTTTTTGAATAGGCCTTAAAAGTTCTAAAAGTAATGCGTTGCGATCGACGTGATTTTCTTGTAAAACTCGGCCCAGTGGAATATGTAGCGCTGCGACCTGATCAATTGATAGGGTATAAGTAGCTAAAAATGCGAAAGGATATTTAGAATTATGTTTTTGTTCTGCTAGATGGAAATAGACAATTTTACTGGGTGCCATAATTTAAAATCTACTTATAATTTATTTAGTATTGCAGGTGATTTGACTATAGTAGGTCCTTTGACAAGGGGTTACTTTTTTGTTTAGCGCTATGGCAGTGTTATACAGCTTTAAGCCGGCACCGAAACGAAATGGATAGATTGCAAATCCAGGTGCAAATGGAAATTTTATGGTACGTGAAGATGAGAATAATGGCACTTCTGCAGCTAAGGCGTGTCTGCAAGCATGAATTACTGGCACCAGTTCTCTGCGATTCAGCATGGCGCTTTTTTCAGCTAGTATAGTGTGTTGCACATGCGCTGTTGCTACATCTGTTGCTTGTTCCCAAGTTAAAAATTCCGCCTGTTTAATAATATTGCTTAACAGTGCTGCGCGGATAGCAATTTCGGTAGTATCTAAAGGCTTAATCCCCCTTAGTTGTTGAGCAAGATAATTTTCATGCGTCTGGATGTATTCCATGTGTTTAGGAGTTTGCCATACTGCAGAGAGGTGGTGCACCACAGACGTATTAGTTCGTTTAGCTACTTTAGTGGCACCTAATCTTACCGCAGTGCTAGTTACTCTGGCGCTGATGGTGCCGGATTGCATGGCTACAACTTGTGAACTAGTTAAAGTTATAAGGATCAAAAGTAATTTTTGCATGTGCATATTTTTCATAAATTTAATTATCGCCTGATTATTAAAGATTTTAAACTGTAGTTAGTCTAGCCCTAAACTCAACTTTTACAATATGGCTAATGTATACACCTGAGGGCGAATGGACTGAAGAAGCTAAACAAAGAGTCACCAAAAAGTTAGAGCAAGTATATCGTGCATTTTGTCATGATGTTTTTGAGCGTCGACATATCCCAATTGAAAAAATTGCTGCTTTAGAAGCAGAAGATTTTTCTGGTTCTGAAGCATTAGGGTTGGGCTTTAATCGATGTGATTGGCTCACTAGATCAAGCAGTGATAGATCTTAAAGAGCTGGTTAAGCAGTCACTTGGTGGCACTGAACTGCAATTTGCACTAATCGATGAAGAAGATAAAGAGCTACTGAAAATCTAATTATTATTTTACAACAGCCCCATCTTTTAATGAGCAGCTTATCAAAACAACCGTCTCTTTTGTTGACTTAGGCTTAAATTTAAGTTTAGCTCTAATTTATAATTATAGTTAAGCTAATCTAAATTTAATCTGAGCTTAAAAGGTTTGTGATGCAAAGAAGTTGCCTAGAGTTTCTCCAAAATTGGTTAGTATCAGCAGAACGAAAGCCATTAGTAATTCGGGAGCTCGACAGGTAGGCAAAACCTGGGTAGTGCGTAATTTAGCGCAGAGTAACCACAAAAAATTAATTGAGCTTAATTTTGAAAAAAAACCAGAGTTAAGCTCGCTATTTATTTCTAATGATCCCAAGCAAATTATTTTAAATTTAAGTGCGATATTTGGCGAAATTAATGCCAGTAATGCGATTTTATTTTTGGACGAAATCCAAGCAGCGCCAGAGATCTTAGCCAAATTACGTTGGTTTGCCGAAGATTTGCCGGAGCTGCCAGTGTTAGCAGCAGGGTCATTACTAGAATTTGTGTTGGAGCAACATAGTTTTAGTATGCCGGTTGGTCGCATTAATTATATGCATCTAGAGCCGCTGTCATTCCAAGAGTTTTTAGCGGCCAAAAACGAAACTGGGTTAATTGATTATATTAAAAATTATAATTTTGATATAACTATGCCCACTATAATTCACAGCAAGTTAACTGATTTTTTCAAAGAATATATTATTGTGGGCGGCATGCCTCAAGCGGTACAGAGCTGGATCACGCAAAACTCTTTATCAGCTATCAGTCAGATTCATAATGATTTATTGGCTACTTATCGGGATGATTTTAATAAATACAATGGTCGTTTAGCGATTGAACGTTTAGATGAAGTGTTATTATCAATACCATTTTATCTCGGTCAAAAGTTTATTTACAGTAAAGTCAATTCTGAGATGCAATCGGCTACTATTAAACAAGCGCTAGAATTAATTTGCAAAGCGCGTATTTGTCACAAAATATTGGGTAGTGCTGGCAATGGCGTACCATTAGCAGCTGAAATTCAAGCAAAATATTTAAAGTTAATTTTTTTAGATGTTGGTTTATGCTCGACACTATTGGGACTATCTTTTGATCAATTAACTATTCGCGAGCTTAATTTAATTAATAAAGGTGGCATTTCGGAACAAGTAGTCGGCCAGTTGTTAAGAACAATCGCGGCGGCATATGTTGAACCAGCCCTCTATTATTGGCACAGAAATGAAAAGGGTGCTAGTGCTGAAATCGATTACTTGATCCAGTATCAAACTAAAGTAGTGCCCATAGAGGTTAAAGCTGGTAGTACCGGTGGTCTGAAATCACTACATTTATTCATGGGTTTAAAGCAACTAGAATTGGCAGTTAGAATTAATGCAGATTTGCCAAGCAAGACTCCGGTAAGCGTAAAAGATCATGCTGGTAATCTGGTGCAGTATACGCTAGTTTCGATTCCATACTATTTAATGTCAGAATTATTGCGTATTTTAAAATAATTTTTGGAGCAAAGTTTGTAATGATAGCAAAAACTAAAATTTATTATTTATTAAATCTCTTATTTTTATTAACACCTGAATTTATTTATACCACAGCTAGTGCCGATCGGGTAATTGCCACTATTATGGTGGGTGATACTCCGTCTGGTATAGCGTTAACTCCCGATAATAAATTTGCGTATGTGGCGAATAATAATAACGATGGTTTGCTAAGCGGCAACACCGTAAGCGTGCTTAATCTAACTAATAATACGCTAGCACAAACGATCTCTGATGCTAGCTTTAATCAGCCTTATACCGTCACAATTAATGCCGCGGGCACCAAAGCTTATGTGACTAATAGTGCTGGTTCTACAATTACGATTATCGATATTGCTACGAATATTGTGACCGGTCTAATTACTGGTTTTGATGGTCCGTCGGGCATGGTAATTACGCCGGATGGCAATACTGCTTATGTAAATAATTATGGTGCAGCTGGGGGCGTGGGTAGTGGTAATGGTACAACTGTGCGGGTAGTTGATTTAAATACTAACACGATTATAGGTGGCGCAATTACCGTCGGTCTGGCGCCAGCTTCGTTAGCAATTACACCAAATGGTAAATATGTTTATGCGATCAATTATGTAGATGGCAATCCCGGCACTGGAACTGTCAGTGTAATTCGTACGAGTGATAATACGGTCATCAAAACGATTCCTGGTTTTTCTGGACCATTTGCAATTGAAATTACACCTAATGGCAGATATGCCTATGTGACTAATTTTGGCAGCAATAATTTTGCACCAGTGGGCACTACAGTTAGTGTGATCGATTTAAGTACTAATATGATTACGGCTACGGTTAAGTTAGGTACTCAACCAGCAGGCGTGGCGATCACACCAGACGGGTGTTTCGCTTATGTGACCAATTATTATACGTTATATTTGGGCCCTAGTTTTACAAATTTAACGGCCTTTGTCGGCACCATAAATGTGATTGACGTAGCGACCAACAAAGTTTTGTGTCCAGTAATTATCGTAGGCTCTTCGCCCGGAGATATTGTTATTTCCAGCGATGGTACACGCGCTTATGTAACTAACTATAGTTCTAATAATGTGAGTGTGCTGAATATTATTGATCGTATGTGGTTAAAAACCTGCGCACCAAAAAATTGTAATTAAATTAAAAAATATAATTAAAAAATTAAGTAACTAGAGCGATAGATCATGAAAAAAATAGTTTTGCGATTAAGTTTAATAATGGGCAGCCTGTTATTTGTATCAACACAATTGTTTGGTGCTAATCTAGCAACTGCAGATGATTATACCGAAGATAATTATATCAAAAATAATTATACTATGGCATTTACTGCTGGTTATGTTTTCAAACATCACGATAATGATTTTAAAGCAGTTTATGGTCATGGTATGGTAAACGTGATTACGGCTGATGGGTGTTACTATTTTTGCAAGCCGTGGGGTGTAGGCGCTAAGCTGAGCTACTGGCGGGCTAGTGGGCAGACTAGTTTTCTAAAACAATATTCGCTAATTCAAGAGGTGCCGCTGACTTTTTATTTACGTAGAGTTAAGCATTTTAAATGTGGCTTAGATGTATATGGTACACTGGGCGCTGGAGTCGTTTGGTTGAAAGAGCATAGCTATTTGGGGCACATTAATGCGCATAAAGGCATTGGTGAGTTGGAACTTGGTGTAAGTTATCCAATGTGGCGCTGTCTTAACTTTACTAGTGCCGTGCGATATTTATTTCCTAAGCAAAGACAGTGCAGTAGTAATAGTAATAGTAGCAGTGGCGATTTGGAAACTGCCTCCAAAATAGTTGTCGGTGGGATTGATTTACGCGCAGGTTTTGAGATTTCGTTTTAAAACAATTAAATCTTAACGACATAGCATATTAGATAGCGCAAAACTTAATTTAGTGCCAAGTAGTGACTGTAGCGGGCCGTTAATTAAGCATGGTCTATAGGGCGAAAAGTAATCGTCTAGATCAGTGTTGTTAGTAAGTAAGTTTTCAGCGCTATAACGCCCCAGTGCGGCAGCAATTGGTAAGCCTGCAGAGGCTGTGATATAATACAAAAATGGTCTATTTTGATCACGGCCAGCAAGCGGCGCAATATCTTTCGATAGCCCGATTAAGCCGGGCCACATTTGCTTAAATTGAATATTTAATCCCGGAAATTTTGTAGCTAAATAGTTAGTTAATTTTTTGTACATAAATTTAGAGTCATGTTCCGGATTAGTAGCATAAGTTTTTAGCAAGCTGCTACCGCCCAGTAATAAGCGTTGGTCAGATGTTAAGCGAAAATAGCTGTAAACTAAATCAGAATCCCAAACGAGTAGCTTTTCTTTGGGGAAAATTGTCTGTGCTTGGTTGGCTGTTAACGGTTCTGATATCATTAGAAAAGTTTGGGCATGATAAACAGCTTGGTTTAATAAATTTAATTCTGGCATAAATCTGTCAGTGCAAACAACTATATAGTCGGCCGTAATTTGTGCATGTGGCGTAGTTAGTACATGATCACTAAGTTTTGTAACCATAGTTTCTTCGAAAATAGTTACGCCAAATTTTTGGAGCTGCTGTTTAAGTGCTTGGCAATATAAGTAACCATTAATGCTAAAAGTTTGTTCATAACTAACGCCACCTAAATAACTTTTAGAGCCTAAATATTGTTGAACAGTCGCCTGATTATAGAAATTAGTCTGATAACCAAACTTAGCCAAATTATGATATTCGATTTCCAATTTTTTCAGAGCAGAATAATTATTAGCGACCATCAGCGTATCTTGGGGGACATAATCACAATGAAAGTTAGCTTGCTGAATATTATTTCTGATATCAGTTACGCCACTGGTAATGAAATCCCAAATTTGATGCGCTTTTTCGGGATTATAACGCTTGGAAAAGTCAGTAAACGAGAGTTCAGCATTGGGTGTAATAAAGCCGGAACTTTTGCCTGTGGCTCCTGCACCACAATAATTTTGCTCTAATAGTACTACTTTTTTGCCATGCTTTCTAAAAGCTTGTGCTGCTGCAAGTCCGGCCATGCCGCCACCAATGATCGCCACGTCAGTAGTAATATTTTCGCGACAAGCCGGTGCAAGTGGATATTTAAGGGACCAAAAAACTTGATCTTGCGGCATTACTATTTTCATTTAAAACTTTCCCCCCCCAGTAAAATTTCATAAATTTTTCCATAAAGTTGTCAGTTGATCAATTAAAGCATCGTAATCTCTTGCTCCAACAGTTGATAAATTAAAAGCCCTATTAGATTTTAAGTAATTCATAGCCAGCACTGATAGTTTAACTGGAGTAGTAGCTGTTTCGGCTCTAATTTGATTGATTATGTCTGCTAAAATATTTTTGTCTTTAGTCGCGTTATAATTTGCAAACAACTTAATGTAACCCGGCCATTTATCAGGTACTTCATTAGTACCCATCCCTAAAGGCCACTTAGACGGGCCAACTGGAAATAAAACTCTGCTATCGCTACCTGTTGTTTTTTCAGTATCAGGACCATCTTGGTCCGGGGTATTACTTTTGGATTCTGTAGCGCCACCGGTACCACCATCACCGCCCCCGCCACCTTCTCTGTGCCCACCGCTAGCTGCTGGGTATCGACCAGCTTTAAAATCAGCTAATTTTTTAGCTTGTACGGTCTGTAATTTAGCGATATTTTCTGATGTTAAAAGTTCTGGGATAGCGCGGGTATCGATTTGGGAATCTAAGTTTTCCGGTAGTTTAGTATGCTCTTGAAAATAAGCCAATAGCTCGTCAAATAATGGTACATAACTACTGGCAGTACTGTAAGTTCCAGCAACTAATTTTTGCGGGCGCACACGATTAATTTTAAAATAAATTTTAGTTTCTCGGGCATTACAATCGATAATAATATCGGTATATTCTAAAATATCATGTCCTGTAGCGGTTTTGCGACCAGCATCAATGCGATCAATCCAAAGAATCTTACGTGTGCCAGCTGGCATAGCGGGCGCTTTATATTGGGCTACGCTGGTGATGAGATCTAGCCAGGGTGTATTATGGGCAGCTGAATATGGTACGCCAGCAATTTTATTAACATATAAAACACTATTATTGGGCATACTATTTAAAGTGTCGGTAATATTTTGAATTGCTTGTGCGACAGTTAAACTATGTGAAAATTTAAGATCAGTAGCTACTTGCAAGTCGCGCATAAATTCTGGTGTGATCGTAATAGTTTCTACAGTGCGATATTGTGCTAAGATACGATGATATTCAGCTTGCTCGGTAGGATTAGCTAATCGTGCGGGATTGGCAGCTTTAATTTTGCCAACTGATTTATAAATTTCGTGTGCAAATTCAAAATAAACTAGTTGCTCTGTTTCGCGCAACACAATTAGCGCGTTTTTTACAGTATATGGCACAGCTGTTTTTGGGGCATAAGTCAGCTGATCAATTAAAAATATTTTTTGGGGTTTAAGTCCATCAAGTTGTAAAAAACTGTTTAAAAATTGTTCTGTAGGATAAATGCTAGATGTTAATTGTTTTAAATGGTGCATAGCATCGCCAGGTAGCATCGAAATTATGGCTGGAGCTTCACCAGATGGAGCTCTAGTGTTAACGATTAATTCAAATGGGATATTTGGAGTATATAGTAGTATGGCTAGTGGATCTGTTTTGGCAAAAAAAGTGGCAACATCTAAGGGAGCTGTGTGTGTTTTAGCTAAAATTTCACCAATCGAAACTACTTTTTGATTATCTAGCACCGAGAACCAAGGTATTCCTGGAAATTTAATCTGTGAAGTATTATTAAAACTATAACCAATTGTATAAGCTAAAGTGGGATTTAAGATCACGGCTATTTTTTGATAATCTATTTTGCTAGAGCTATCGATACTTGTGTCGGATATTTTAGAACTATTAGTAGTGACTTGTGCTAAAAAATTACTATATGAGATAGAGTTATCTATTTGTAAAGCTCCGCGTACCACATTGACGCCTAAGCCAGGCATAAAAGTAGTCGCATCAGTGAGTGCTTGGGTTATAATAGCGTAGCTATAAGTTTGATTAATTCCAGTAGTTAAGTTTTTATAAATGAGCTCGTTATTTACGCCGGCAGCATAACAAGACATATAATAAAGCAAGTGAGCATTAATTTTAGTTTCGATTAAATCTAAAAATTCTTTAAATTGTGCTGGTGATAAATGGGCAATTGAGTAATTGATTAAGCCATGGCCGGCCAGATAGATCGACCAACTTGGAATTTTGGGAAACTTAGCTGTTATGCGACCCTCGGTCCTAGCTGCTTGATTAGCTAAATAGTAATCGTGATTAGTGACAAATAACTGGTTTTCGCTTAGTGCTACTATAAAATAGTTTGCAAATTGTGGAGCAGTAGCTGGTCTGCGAATTTCATCGAAGGTAATTGTGGGCATGTGATTGACTTTTAGCCCGAGTGCTAATTCGGCTAATTCAGCATTACCATCTTGAAGTAAAAACTGTCGCGCTGGGGTATCCGGCTCAGGATTAAAACTTTTGATATTTCTGGTTGCTAGATATTGATTAGGTATTAATAAATATAGTTCTGGATTAACTTGTTTGATCACCCAATTTCTAGCAAGTAAGCTAAGCAAATTGGTAGCTGAAAGCAAGATGTTTTTTCGGGCCAAATTATTTTCAGGCGTATCAGTAGATAAACCATAATATTGCAACATTTGGGCAACTGGATCTCGCTCACTGGGCGCGCTAAATTCTTTTAAACCTGCCAATAAAGCGCCTGAGGCTATGATGGGTCCGGCGCCTTGTAAGATGGCTACTAGTAATGCGCCACCAATGGTAAAACTTTCTGAACCTTTGGCGCTTTCAGAATCGTCTAAAAATATTAATAAGCCATTAGCCGGCCCAAATGAATTACTGTACGCCGCGTGATCTTCGGCAGCACCAGCAGCCGCCCAAAGTGGAGCGCAGTTTGGCAAAGCTAAGATTACGAGCCAGATTAAGCTAGTATTAGTTAACATAAAATCCCCTTATTTTACTTAAGTAGTTAGCAGGGTAGTATATTGGGGGCTACCAAAACAATAATTTTATAAGTATTTAGCTTTTGTCTGTTTAACTGTCGCGTACTATAGAGCTCGGCCGCTAAGTGTGGACTAAAAATTAGCGATTTAATTTTAATAAATTGGTAAAATATTTCTCTGAAGCATCTATTGTGATGAAGACCTAAAGAGAAATGTATGCCAAAAAAAAATTGTTTAACCCCAATCCAAATCAAT
>CANKEI010000031.1 GCA_947481115.1 bacterium | reverse complement strand
GGCGGTCAAATTATGTTAAAACTGCGCTGCCGGAAAAAAAATCTGACGCTAGCGCTAAAAAATGCCCATTTTGTCACGAAATTTCGGCCACACCAGAGCATGATGCGCAAAATTTTATTTTGAAACGCTTTAAATATAATTTTGTGATCTTAAATTTATATCCCTATAATGCCGGGCATCTATTAATTATCCCTTATAAACACAAAAGAACTTTGTCACAATATAGCGCTAAAGCGCGGGCAGAAATGATCGAGATCGCCGCACTTAGTAGTGATTTTTTACAGCAAGAATTTGGTGCCACTGGGATTAATATTGGACTGAATCTAGGCAAATCTGCTGGTGCTGGAATTCCCAGCCACTTGCATTTACATGTGCTACCAAGATGGTTTGGTGATACCAATTTTTTGCCATTACTAGCAAACACTAAAACTATCTCGTTTGATCTCACTAAAATCTATCAAGATTTATTACCCAAGTTTCAAGCGATTAAACTCTAATGCAAAATAGACAGCTAACAGCTGATTCGCGTCCCTGGCTAACTGAGCAAGCGATTGAGTTTATCGAAAACTTGTGCCAAACAAATCCCAATTTAAAAATTTTAGAGTTTGGTAGCGGCGGCTCCACGATTTGGTTTGCACAACGCACTAATCATTTAGTTTCGATCGAGCATAATCCTAAGTGGTATAATTCAGTTACACAGGTACTAGAAGATTTAAATCTAAATAACTTAAATCTAAGTAATTTAATCTCAGAACCAAACTCACTGATTACACAAGTTACACGTAAGTTATTAAGCCCGCCGGCTTATTATCAAGTCTGCGCAGAATTCTCAGATAACTATTTCGATTTAATTTTAATTGATGCGATCGAACGAATAAATTGTGCTATGCAAGCCGTGCGAATTTTAAAACCTGGCGGTGCATTAATGCTTGATAATTGTGAGCGGCCCCAGTATTTGCCAATTTATGAAAATTTAAAAACTTGGCCGCTAACTAAAACTGTGCAAATAGTTACCCAAAATAATCAAGAAATTACACACTATACAGATTGGTGGATTAAACCAAACTAATCGATTATATTTAAAGCCAAAATATTAAACTTTAAACTGAATGGGCTGTACCATGAACTCGCTAGAAATTCGCCAAAAATTTTTCGACTTTTTCAAAAAAAATGGTCACGAACAAGTGGCCAGTTCACCATTGATTCCCGCACAAGATCCGACATTATTATTTACTAATGCTGGCATGAACCAATTTAAAGATCTATTTTTAGGTCTAGAAAACCGTAGTTACAAACGGGCTGTTACCATCCAAAAATGTGCCCGTGCTGGCGGAAAACATAATGATTTAGACGTAGTTGGCTTTACCAAAAGACATCTAACTTTTTTCGAAATGATGGGCAACTTCTCTTTCGGTGATTATTTTAAAAAAGAAGCCATTCAATATGCCTGGGATTTTTTAACTAAAGAAATTGGCCTAGATCAAAGTACACTCTATGTGACAGTCTTTCAAGATGACCAAGCAGCATACGATATCTGGCATCAACAAATCGGTGTGCCAGAAAACCGTATTGGGCGTCTAGGCGAGAAAGATAATTTTTGGGCGATGGGTGACACCGGACCATGTGGCCCATGTACGGAAATCTATATCGATCGTGGCACTCGTTTTGGTTGTGGTGCTGCAGACTGTGCGCCCGGTTGTGCGTGCGATAGATTCTTAGAAATCTGGAACAATGTATTTATGCAATTTAATCGTCAAGCTGACGGTACACTAGAACCATTAAAACAAACTGGTGTTGATACTGGGATGGGCCTAGAACGTCTATGTGCAGTCATTGAAAATAAAGACTCAGTTTTTGAAACTAGTATTTTTCAAGAAATTATTCAGCAGATCGAACAACTAACTGGCGTACTTTATCAAAAGCAAACTCAGGAATTACGCGCGGCATTTCACGTATTAGCAGATCATATTAGAGCAGCTTGTTTTATGTTAGCTGACGGCTGTGCACCATCTAACGAAGGTCGTGGTTATGTCTTACGTAAAATTGTCCGTAGGGCCGCACTGTTCGAACAAAAACTAACTAACAATACTATTTTTCCCAAGTTAGCTGCCAGCTTGATCGAAAGTATGCACCAAGTTTATCCAGAATTAGCGGCCAGCAAGAAATATATTACTGAAGTGCTCGAAAGCGAAATTAGTAAATTTGCTGACAATTTAATTCGCGGTAAGCAGCTGCTCGAAAAATGTTTTGAAAAAAATCAGGCAACTAAATTAATCTCTGGCGCTGAAGCATTTAAATTATATGACACTTTTGGGTTCCCCTTAGAATTAATCACATTAATTGCTGATGAGCGTAATTTTACAGTTGACCTACTGGCGTTTGAGCAGCATATGGAAATTCAACGGGAACAGTCGGGCCAAAAGAGCAGTCAAGCTGAAGTTGAATTAAAATTAACCGAAGAGCTTAAAACTAAGTTTTTGGGTTATCAGATTACTGAATTGGAATCTAAGATTACAGCACTGTTTGTAGATCATAAAGCGGTCCAATCTGCTAAAGCTGGTGATACAGTTTGGCTAGTGACACCAGAGACGCCCTTCTTTGCGGCTTGTGGTGGTCAAGTGAATGACCAAGGTGTCGTTAAACTTGGCGAACATAGTGCGTTACTATTAGATCTTAAAAAAATTGATCATGCTATTGCCCTAAAATTAGTTACTCCCGTAGATTTAACTATAGGCCAAACTATAACACTTTTAGTTGATCAAGAAGTGCGTTTACGTACGATGAAAAATCATACTGCTACCCACTTACTGCAAGCAGCTTTAATCGAGTTGCTAGGCAAAAGTGTTAAACAATCTGGCTCGGTCGTTAATCCAGATTATTTACGCTTCGATTTTACATATCATAAAAATTTGACGCCCGAAGAAATTCGCTGGGTCGAAGAACGTGTGAATCGTAAAATCTGGGAAAATATTTTGGTTAATACTGAATATACAACTCACAAGCAAGCGGTTGAACGCGGCGTAATTGCCATCTTTGGTGAAAAATATAATCCTGAAGATGTGCGTGTAATCGATATTCCTGGCTTCTCCGCCGAACTTTGTGGTGGTACCCATGTGCGTCAAACTGGCGATATTGGTAGCTTTAAAATTACGGAAGTTAGCGCACTGTCTGCTGGCAACCGACGCATTTTTGCACTGACTGGTCCAGCCGCATTAACATTATATCAAACTAATTTTAATGACTTAAAAGAGCTCAGCCAAGATTTTAAAGTACAAACTAACGAAGTTTTAGCAGCTGTTAAAAAAGAACGCGAACTGTTACGCAAAGCGCACCAATTATTACAACAAGCACGTACGGCATTATGGCAAGCCCAAATGCCAAATTGGCTAACAAGTACCGTAGATTATAACTCTGTACCATATTTATTTTTAGATTTAAATCATAGCGAGCCTAGTGAGTTGCGTGAAATTGCCAATAAATTAGTTGCCCAAAAAGCTGGTTTATATTTCTTGGTTTCACAAAACTCTGAAACTCAAGCTACGCAGTTCTTAGCTGTATTAGCTAAAGATTTTAGCACCCAAATTTCACTAAAAAAATTAGCTGGCTGGCTAGCTGACAATTTTGAAATTCGTGGTGGTGGCAATGAGCTTAGTTTGCAAGGCGGTGGCCCTAAACTAGATTTGGATCAGCTAAAAACTAAGTTGGCTAAAGCTTTGGAACAGAAGCTGTTTGCATAAATTTATTAGATTTATTCCGGATACGTTCGTGGTAAGTGTTCTTCGTAGCTCGAAGAGCGAAGTAAAATGTATCGAACCATTATTTTATCTGTGTTTTAATTAATTCAATAGCTTGGTTGATTTTTTCAACCAAGCTATTTTCTTCTTGGGAATTAAATTTACCAAGTACATATTTATCTACAGGCATACTACTGTCAGATCTGGCTGGTCGATCAATGCCAAAACGTAAGCGTAAAAAATTATCACCTAGTACACTAATAATAGACTTAAGCCCATTATGTCCTTTAGCGCTGCCGCCCTGCTTAAATTTTAACACCCCAAATGGCAATTCTAACTCGTCATGAATTACTAAAATATTTTCGATTTTAAGCCCTTTTTTGGTCAAATAGTTAATAACTTTACCAGAATCATTCATGAAAGTTTGCGGCTTGATTAATAGAACTTTTTGCTGGTTAATTTCGACTAGCATTTGTTCTAAATTATTTTGTTTAACCCAGCTATTACTAGATAAATTATTATTAGCTTGCTCAACTAATTGGTCTAAGACCATAAAGCCAATATTGTGGCGGGTTTTTTTAAACTGTAATCCTGGGTTGCCTAGTCCAATAATCGCTAAAATATTTTTACTGATTTCGCTCATGTTATGTTTTCCGACTATAAAATAAATATCGCTCACTAATTTAAGCACAAGTTCTCGTACTTACGTACGAATACTCCCGCTCGTCCCGAACCCCGCTCGCCCCGAGCGTCAGTCGAGGAGGGGGATATTGCGGGCTAAAAAATAGCACGCGTATGATAATTTACACGCGTGCTATTTTTAATTACTAAAATTTAATTATAACAACTTATTTTTTAGCTGCTTTAGCGTCTGGCATAGTTGGTTTTGCATTAACTGTTTTTTGGTTTATTTTATCAACTTGAGCTGCTATGGCCTTGGAGACCATTGCTTTATCTGAGCAATAGATTATTTCACTAGTCTCTTTTAAGACTACGATATCCCAATTGTTAACTGGGGCTAATTCCTTAACTGCTTCACGCACCAATTCACCAATTTGCGTCATTTCACGACTAATCGCACGTTGTAATTCGCCTTCTGCCGCCTTTACAAATGTTTCAATTGCTTGACGCTCTGCTAATAAATCTTCTTGTTCTTTGACGATTAATACTGCATCAACTGTTTTAGAACGCGCTTCCAATGATTTAGCTTTTTTTTCAAAATCTTGCTGCTTTTTTTGAATTTGAGCCATCTTATCAGTTTGCAATTTAGTTAAGCTATGATGTTTTTTATTACCTAATTCAGAGATTTGCATAATCTCTTGCATTGAAGCAACCGCTACATTATTAACGGCTGGTGCACACTCAGTAATTTTTATAGCTAGCAGTAAATTAATCACTAAACCAAAACCCAAACTGTTAATAAATTTATTTTTAGACAAAATCATAAGTTTTAATTCCCAATATATAATTTAAAATTTACTAGAATTATTTAATAAACTTTAGAATTATACCATTGGATATCATGTGTAACAAGTTAGTAACTAATTTACAAAACAGATTAACTAATTTACGCTATCATAAATTCGCTTAATCTAGTTTGGAAATATATGAAAAAAAATATTCTACTATTATTTATTATGTTGGTTTGGATCAATTACTCCAAAAATAAGGAGCCAGAAATAATTTATCTAGTAACTAGACAAGTAACCGATTTAAATGATCAATTATTTAGCCGCGTAAACCTTGCAAATAAAAAATGTATTTGGAACTCTGCTTGGAAACCAAATATGTGGTTTTTAACCAGAAAATTAATCCAAGCAAAATCTAACTATATTTTAAAGACACCCTCAACCAATCACCTACCAGACCTACTGGAAGAGCTAAAAGAAGCTAAATGGGTGATTGATTATACCGATGAATCTCAATTCACATTGTCATTAACAGACAGCGAAGATTGGTTATTAAAAAAAATGATCATCATGTTATGGGAGCCACCAGTTATAAATGAAAAAATATGGAGTAAAGATTTACATAACAAACTTGCTTTAGTATTTACCTGGGACGACAGCATTATAGATCAAGAGAAATATTTTTTATTTCGCTGGCCAACTTATAGCGGCTTTAAGCTTAATAAAACCATCCCATTTGAAAAACGTACATTATGCTGCCTAATAAATGCTAACAAAACATCTCAACATGAAAATTCTCTCTATCATAAGCGACTAGAGGATATTCTTTTTTTTGAAGAAGCTCATTCCGATGATTTTAATTTTTATGGTGTAGGCTGGCCTATTTATACATATAAAAATTATCGTGGCCAAATCCCAGAACAATCTAAAAAAAAGTATCAAAGCAAATATAAATTTTGCCTATGTTATGAAAATATGCAAAATGTACATGGCTATGTAACCGAAAAGATATTTAATTGTTTGGAAGCTGGTTGCGTACCAATTTATTGGGGGGTAGATAATATCACACAATTCATACCTCAAAATTGCTTCATAGATCGCCGCCAATTTAAAGATATGTCAGAATTATATCAATTTTTAAAAAGTGTAAACAAAAAACAATATGATCAATATTTACAAAACATTAAACAATATTTAAATAGTAGCAAGCCATACGAGTTCACAGTTCAATGTTTTGCCGAACATATTACTACTGGCATATTAGCCCTATAATTTTAACTCCATAGTTTATCAAGATATTACAATTTTTAGTTAACGGGGCTAGTTCTAAACTAAACCAGCCCCGTTAACTAAAATAAATTCAGTTAAGAATTACTCTTGCGTAGCCTGCTCATTTAGCACAGCAGCTTTACGTCGTAAAAAAGCTGGTACATCTAAATCATTAGCATCTACAGAGCTAATATTGTTACTATCACAACTACCATTATAAACTTGCTGATCTAAGTTAAAACTAGTCGCTGCAGTCACAGTTTCATGATTAAAACTAGCGTGATTTAAACTTAATTGCGCTGGTGCAACGGTCACTGAATTTTGCGCACGCTTATCAAAACCAGTAGCGACAATCGCTACCGAAATTTCGTCTCGCATATTATGATCAATCACCGAACCAATAATAATATTGGCAAATTCATCAGCTTGCTCATATACCACTGATGCTGCGGCATTGATTTCATGCAACGTCAAATCAGGCCCACCAGTAATATTTAATAACACGCCCCGGGCACCACGAATATCGACATTTTCTAATAGTGGCGAAGAGATGGCATTCATGGCTGCCACAAAAGCGCGATCCGGCCCTGATGCGATACCTGTGCCCATGACCGCAATACCCATATCTTTCATGATGGTTTTAAGATCCGCAAAATCGACATTAATATGTCCCGGCCGCACAATAATGTCAGAAATATTACGTACCGATTTATTTAACACATCGTTAATCATGGCAAAAGCGTCGATCATGGTCACATTATCGCCCACATATTCTAACAATTTTTGATTAGGTAAAATAATCATGGTATCTACTTCAGCACGTAATTGCTGAATCGTTTCTTCTGCGATTCTAGCACGCCGTTTACCTTCAAATAAAAATGGCTTAGTGACTACTGCGATTGTTAAAATCCCTTGTTCGCGTAACGCCCGAGCAATGACTGGTGATGCACCAGAACCAGTACCGCCACCCATCCCAGCTGCAATAAATACAATATCAGCGCCGGCCATGGCATCTAAAATCTGATCTAAATCTTCTTCTGCTGCTCGCCGACCAATTTCTGGATTGGCGCCCGTACCTAAACCCTTAGTAGATTTAACACCTAGCTGAATTTTATTGGGCGCTTTAGAATTCAAAAGTGCTTGCGAATCTGTATTCGCTACAATAAATTCGATATCACGATCGTTGGCTTCGATCATACTATTCACAGTATTACCACCAGCACCACCAATTCCAATTACTTTAATACTAGCAATCCCTAAACTGCTATTTGACGCTTGTTCAAATTCGATCATTTTACTTCTCCCCTTTAATTAAAACAAATCAGAAACCCAAGTACGCATGCGATAAAAAACTCGCACGGCAGTTGGCCCATCAACTAAATTTAAATTCGATTTACTTTGTGCTTTAAATAGATGAATTAATAAACCGTAACCAGTTGCATAAATTGGATTACTCAAATTTTCTGATAACACTATTTCAGTTCTGGGTGCCCCCAATCTCACCGGCACTTGTAAAATTTTAGTAGCTAATTCTGGTAGCCCAGCTAGCAAAGAACCGCCGCCCGTTAATACTAAGCCAGTCGTCATAAATTTACGTAACTTATAAGTTTCGATTTCTTTTAATACTAGCAAGACCAATTCTTCAGCTCGGGGCTCAACAATACTGGTCAAAAAAGCTTGCTGTATAGCTTGCAAATCTTGTCCCTGAATATCTAGTACTTCAAAACTAAAGTTATTACTATTTCCGTGATTATTATTATTATCACCATTAGTACAAATACTACTAGCTAACCCGTACATGTGCTTAACACGCTCAGCTTCACTTAAAGTAGTCTGTAAACCAACGGCTATATCATGCGTAAAGTGATTGCCAGCTACTGGTAATACACGGGTATGCATAATGCTATTATGCTGGTAAATCGCAAAATCTGAAGTGCCACCACCGATGTCGAGTACTGCAACACCCAGCTGACGCTCATCTTGATTTAAGACCGCCGCAGCCGAAGCTAATTGCTCTAAGATCACATCGGTAACTTTAATTCCGACCGCCTCACAACAGCTAATAATATTTTGCACTGAAGCAACTGAACCGGTAATAATATGGGCCTGCACTTCTAGCCGTACACCATGCATGCCCAATGGATCCTGAATATTACCTAGACCGTCGATCGCATAACTTTGTGGCAACACATGTAAAATTTGCTGCCCTTCAGCAATTGGCACTGCGCGAGCGGCTTCTAAAACATTGTAAATATCGGTTTGTTTAATTTTGCCAGTTTTATTAACCGGTACAACTCCATTGGAGTTAATCGAATTAATATGACTACCGGAAATTCCTACGGCGGCTGATTCGATCTGCTGCCCTGAGACAATTTCGGCTTCTTTAACCGCTGCCTTAATTGAGTTAATCGCTTTTGCAATATTTACTACTACCCCTTTTTCTAAGCCTTCTGATGGATATTTACCCATCCCCAAAACTTCGAAATCGGTCCCAACTTGTTTGGCAACCAAAACACAGATTTTAGTTGTCCCGATATCGATTGCAACTTTAATTTGATCCGCCATCTGGCTACCCTCTAATCGTTTAAGATCACAATTTGTTTATTAAATCTCAGATCGATTGTAAAATTTTTTAAACTATTTTTTTTAGTCTTAAAATTATTAAATTTTACTAGCCCGCTATCTGGCCCACTAGTCCCAGTAATTTTAGATTCTCCAAGTAAATTTTCTGTAATAATTTCAGACTGCTTATCCCCAGTCAATCCCATTTTGACCCCCGCAAATAATTCTGCCGGCAACAGATTTAAACACTGGGCCAAAAACTTTGGGTTCAAAATTTTACTATCGTCTAAATTATTAGTGCGCACAACCAACTTACAGCTATAATTTTCAGCGACTCTACAATAACGTAAAATTATCTGATTCTTGTCGATCCACTCAATTAAAAAACTGCTGCTAATTTCGGGATCTAGCGTTAACAAAAATTCTTTAAACTTTGCCGGAACCTGACTAATTAAATTTGCATCTTGCGAACTAATTACGCCATGCCCAAATTTTGGTCTAGAGGTACTTGCTTTGAAACTAATCACGCTGTTTTTAGATTTATTTTTACTAGTTCCAGATTTTAAATTTAAGCACATGGCTGGTAAATTTTCTAAGCAAGTTGGATTAATCCAAAGTGCTGGCACGATTCTACTATTATTTTCTGAACTATTAGTTCTAGCCAGCACATAGACTCGATCGCTATTTTTTAAATCAATTATATAAACTGGCTGGACCGAACTAACCTGCACATCTATTTTACCATCCCAATTTTTAGCTAAACTAACTTTCTGCAGGCTAGTAAATCTAGCTTGCAGGTCTACAGCTAGCTCTTTTAGCGAAATCTTGGTCTGATCAAACTGTGTTAAATAATTATTAATCGCCTGACATAAAGCGTTGGAGACGCATGGGTCACAATTTAGGCGATAATTATGCGCTAAATCCCACTGGTTAAAGCTAATTAAAAAAATAAATATCGCTAACCGCATGCCCACTTCCAGTACTACTACCAATAAACTTCTTCTGTTATTCACAATTTATACTCGCAACATCCCTCGACTTCGCTCCAGGCTTCGTTAAAACTTCTCCGGGCTACACGTCGGGACGACTGTGTCTGGCATAACCTCTGGCGACGCATGGAACAGGCGAAAGTCAGCTTGCAAAATAGCTACAGAAAAACTCTAGTAAATATCCAAAAATCTCTCAGTAAAATATTAATATTTCTCTTAATATTTATTTTAAAATTTCTTCTAGTATTTCTAATGTCTTAGAACAGGCATAGTCAACGATCTCAATAAATTCAGCGGTAAAGCTCTTCAATAGTAGCTTCTATGGGTAATAGATCAGCTTGCATGTCACGGTAAAACAGCTCGCCATATTCGCGCGTCTCAATTACCACTGGCATAGTGATTGCATGCCCCAAAACTAAGACCTGTTTTTTAGTATCCAGTGTCGCTAAAATAGTTTTTAAACCCTGAGCATTACTTACGCCAGTCAACACCGCCTGAATATCTTGATCGTCACTTAACTGAGCAATAATCTTGGTACCAATTTGAGAAATAATTTCTGGATCGATTCCCGATGGGCGTTGATCAACAACTAATAGTGAGACATAATATTTACGCATTTCCCGGGCAATAATGCCAAAAATAGTTTGCTTAGCCGCAATGGGATTTAAAAATTTATGGGCTTCTTCAATTGTAATTAATAATTTCTGAGGCTCGTCACTTTTAGACTGAGAGCCCAAAAAGTGCTCAGTTTTACGCACATAAGCATCATGAATTCTGCCGGTGACAATATTCGCGATTAATAAATAAACAAATGTCGAAGTGTAATTACCAAACTCGATAATTACACTGGTACCGCGATTTAAATATTCTAATAGCTGATCAATTACCTGCGTTCGCGGCGCTGAGCCATCTACAAAAAACGGTAACTGTTCTATTCTGCGCAATTTACGATAGAGCGCTGCTACAGATTCCGGATGGGCACCAACTTCTTGTGCTAAATCTTTAGGTTGATCGCCACCGATTTGTAATAAACGCTGCAACCAATTTTCTTTATATTTAGCATAAATTAAATAAGCAGCTTCTAGCGCTGTGCTGTGCAAATTTAGCTCATCTTGTAAAGACAAAATATCTGAGACTTTGATATCTTGATAAGAGATCGTGACGCACACATCTGGCGCACCGCCACGACGCCTAGTCGAAGCTGGATCCAACGAAAAAATGACCACTTTATTTGGGAATAAAGTTTTTAGACCTTTGACAAAACCATGCCCCTGCGCTTCAGTTCGTGACTGTAACCCATACTCGCTATGCATATCAAAAATTAAATTTACGGCTTTCTGATTTTTAATTAAACCCGCCAAAATTAATCTAGTAATAAAAGTTTTACCGGTACCAGTTTTGCCAAAAATGCCATTTGAGCGTTCAACTAATTTTTCTAGATCTAAGCAGACTGCGGCATCCATATCTAACGGCTGCCCGATCTTAAAATATTTGGTATTTTGCCGCTCTTCACCAAAAATTAAAGCTACGTCTTGGGCGTTCGCTTCATGCACTAAAGCAAAGTGTGGTGGAATAGTTTTGACTGGTGAGATTTTATTGGCTTGGTCTAACATAATTACGGGCTTAATATGCGCTACCGCAAAAATATCCCGCTGACTTAAAACTTTATGTAAAATAGTTTCATGCTCACCCGGTGGCGCTAGCATAATCTCTGGATTAGCCACTTCTAATTTTAAATCTGTAACTAGCGAAAAAAATCGGTAATTTGTGCCAGCTAAGACTACAAAGTGCCCAGTCTTAATTTTTTCCAGCTGTACCTGCCGATCTATTCGCACACTAAACCCCTCAGACAAAGCCCCTGAGATTACTGTACCTAATTTTTTACGCATAATTATTACCCTAAATTAATCGCCAAAAGTTGACCTAGACTATAAATTAATCTATTTACTAAAATTCTGGTAATCTAAAAATACTTAAAAACTAAATTATAAAATCAATAGGAGCAAAATATGATCTATTTGGACCCTAAGTCTGATGTTGCCTTTAAAAAATTATTTGGTAATATGGCACACAAAAATATTTTAATTAGCTTCTTAAATAGTGTTTTAGAGCGCGCTGAAACAGCCCAAATTGTCAACGTTGTAATTAATGATCCTGCCAATGTACCAGATAATACCTCCATCAAATATTCGATCGTAGATGTACGCTGCACTGATCAAAATGGCCATC
>CANKEI010000030.1 GCA_947481115.1 bacterium | reverse complement strand
GGCCATCAGAAATATGCAAAAAAAATGGACTATGCCACTCCGGGACTGGAGAATTATTGCTACGCAATTACACATTATTTTTAAGGAGCGCTTTGTAACCAATTAATAACCGTAAATATCATCGTTTACACAAAACATTTGACAGACCCGATTAGATCGAGATATCGCAAAACATTTTCCAGGGCGATCGTATCTAAATCTTCGAATTTAATACGGGGGTCATTAGACTTCTTCCATAATTCACAGTTTCTACTCGCAACATCCCCCCCTCGACTGACGCTCGGGGTGAGCGGGGTTCGGGATGAGCGGGGTTCGGGACGACCGTGTCCGGCATAGCCTCTGGCGACGCCTGGAGCTGGAAAAAATTTTATTTCAAGATAGTTACGAAAGAGCTTTATTATACAATTGGCTTAAAATCTGGATTATTGAACAGTTGCCACACCTAGTGTTATGCTGAGAATAAGTAAATTTAGATATTAAAATATAAAATTTGTGATTTATTGGTAACTCAGGAGCCAAATATGATCTATTTAGACCCTAAAAGTGACGTAGCTTTCAAAAAATTATTCGGCAACATGGCACATAAGCATATTCTAATTAGTTTTTTAAACAGCGTTTTGGAACGCACTGGTATGGCACAAATTATTGATGTTGTGATCAATGGCCCAGCCAATATTCCGGATAATACATCCATTAAATCTTCGATCGTTGACGTACGATGCACTGACCAAAGCAGTCACCAATATATCGTTGAGATGCAAGTAGTTACCCAAAAAGATTATGCTGCGCGGGCACAATACTATAGCGCTTTAGCACTCGGAAAACAATTAGCTCCTAAAGGCCGCTATAATGATTTAGCACCTGTATTTTTCGTGGGCATATTGGATTTTGAATTATTTGAAGAACCTGATTATATAACTCATCATCTGATTTTAAATAAGAAAACGCATACTCAAACGCTAAAGCATCTAGAGTTTCATTTTATTGAATTAAATAAGTTTAACAAAAAACTAGAACAGCTGGATAATGATTTAGATAAATGGATTTATTTTTTAAAAAATGCTGCAATACTTCCAAAAATCCCTGCATCGCTACAGCAACCTAATTTTACTGAAGCTTTTGATTTACTAGCACAAAGTAATTGGTCTAATCAAGAAATGCTGCAATATGAAAAATATTTAGATGTCTGGCGTTCTGAGGCTAGCCGCATTGCAGGCGCTTTGGCTAAAGGTGAAGAAAAAAAAGCACTTGAAATTGCCAATACTATGTTACTAGATGAATTTGAAATTTCTAAAATAGCTAAAATTACTGGCTTAAATATTGAGCAAATAGAAGAACTTAAAATGCATATAAAATAGGGGACAAGATTCTTACTCCTGGTCACCTATTAATAAAGCCAAGAGCATCCAGATCAGCAATAAAACTAGAAAACAGCACTCTGAAACTTAAAAAGTTAAGTTATTGAGCCATCATAAAAGCCTAATTTAGCTAAGCTATCGCGAACTTCATACATTGGCAAACCAACAATCGCAGTATATGATCCCTGAATATCACCTAAATATTGCACGCCATAACGTTCGATTTCCACTGCGCCGCTGACATCTAGATAAGAAATTCCAGAGAAAGCAGCGTCTAAATAATTAGCTAGACAGCTGTCAGGCACATTAAAAGTATAACTAGCGCTAGCAACCCCCGTAATTCTTTGATCCAATACCCAGCTATTAGTATTAAAATTCCAACGCCGACGCTCGATGCAATAACCGGTCGCTGTAATCGCCCCAGCCCGATAAGATTTAAGCATCTGTATGGCATCGGCCAGGCCAACTGGTTTACGACAAATTTCGCTTTGTGAATTTGCGCCTAACGTATCTGCTGTTAGCACCCAACAGTAAATTGGCGCTTGTGAAATTATTTGCGAACATGAATTTAAACTTGGTGCTGGTCGCGTAACTGGCTCTTGAGAAATTTGTGTATCTGAAAACTGTTTTTGGGATACTGGTAAGTTTGAAAAATTATTTACTTGCTTTGGTTGATCTAAAATTACATGGGCCATTTTTAGTTCAGCTAAATATTGAACTAAATCTAATAATTTTAAATCTGGATGTTGTGATTCGTCGGCGTTTTGTTCCACTAATTTATACGGGATCCGACAGAAATCTAATAGTTCGCGCCTAGAACGTGATTTAGATGCTAAAAATAAAATATTCGACTTTAAATTTTTCATAAGCCAGCCATTATTTAAAAATATCTCTATAAAATCTAATTACATTGAAACTAAACAATGACTCATCACCAGGTTGCAGTTTAGATATTAAAGCCAAAGAATCAATTGCTGGTTGATAATCTTTATCAATCACTAAGGCTTTTTCGAAACATACTTTAGCTAAATCATTTTGGCCAAGACCTAAATAAGCAGCTCCCATGTTATTATGGCATTGCACATATTGATCATCTTTATCTAAAACTATTTGAAATCTTTCCAGCGCTTCTAAATATTTTTTTGCTTGTAAATAAACTATACCTTGCTGAAATAATTCATTTAATTGTAAAAAATCTTCCAGAGTAGAGTTCTGATACTTTAATGTTAATTGAGTTAAATTATCAAGTTGACCGCTAGCCATTTTACCATAATCACCCTGCGCACCATCAATTAGAATGACATCTTTAAACGCATCAACAGCTGCAGCAATCTCTAAGTATTGCAAATATACACATCCCAAATTAAAATATGCTTCAGTAAAGTATGGAAACACCTTAGTTGCTTGCTTGAAAAAAATAGCTGCAACCTCCAAGTTATTTTCTTTAAGAGCACAAATACCATTTAAAAAAAGTACCATATGATAATTTGGATATTTATCATATAAATTCTTAGCTGCTTTTTTAGCTACAGCCAAATCGCCTTGCTCAATTTTATTCAACATAATTTCGCAAGTAGCTTCAATCTCAGGATCATATTCCAAAACAAAATGTCCAAATGGCAATTGATTTTTAATTTCATCAGCTTTTTCGACTACCAAGCAACATTTTTTATACTTTTTGCCACTTAAACATGGACAATGTTCATTTCTAGTTGGTTTCATGTAACTCTTTAATATTAGTAATCATGCGTTGCACTATTGCATGATCTGGAGCTGCAGTCATCATACAATCAAAATGTTTTACAAAGTTAGGCCCATCATTAATCATTAAATAATATTGACATGCTATTTCTACAAAATGCAGAAACGTTATTAATGGCAACTGCCTTTCTGAGCAAATTTGTGGCAAATCAAAACCACCCCCAAATATTGCAGGAATTTCAGCTTGTTTTATTTTAAAAATTAAGCTGTTGGCATAAGCACAACGCGCTAACAAACTTGATGGGTTATCAGCATATAATTGGGCCAGGATCTTTTCAGCTTTATTAAATTCGCCATAATTTTGTAATGCCATAGTTAAAAAATAGACCATAGCGATATCATCCGTACAACCAGCCTTAAGTGTATCATTAATTATTTTACTAACGGTCTTAGTATCAGAAAAAAAGAGAATGTTAATTAATCTGACAGTATCTTGATATTTATCTGATACTAATTCTTCAATTAGCTCATAGCGCTCATCAAGATAAAAGATTTAATCATTGATGTTAATTTTTTTTAATTTTGTTTTATTCATAAAAGACCCATGTGGTTATAATAAAACTAAAGCTCCCGGAGACCGAGAGCTTTATTAATTTTGTGCTTACTTGCCATATTTCTAACCTGAAATATGGCTGGGGCGGAAGGATTCGAACCTACGGGATGCCAGTACCAAAAACTGGTGCCTTACCACTTGGCTACGCCCCAAGATGTCTTAAACTATTGTTGAGCAGTCTTATTATACTCTTCTATTACTTTTTCTTCAACAGAAGATCGCATTTCGGCATTTAATGGATGAACAATGTCTCTAAACGTGCCATCTTTCTTCTTGCGAGAAGGCATAGAAACAAAGAGGTTGGTATCTCCCTGAATTACCTTCAAGTCTCGTACGATGAAGCAGTCATCGAAAACCAATGTCGCATAAGCCTTAAGCCGGCCGCCATCCTCTACAGGAAAAACTTTTACCTCAGTTATTTGCATCTCAATTGTTCCTTAAAAATGTTATCACTTTCCTTTTTTTAAGAGTTAACTCGGTCTCAATTTAATAAATCTGGTTATCCTGTCAATTAATTGTTCACCAAATTAAATAAACCGGCCCGCAATTTAGCCGAACGCGCAGCATGGTTAACTGCTAATTCAGCGGCTTGCGCCGTAACAACCTTAGGTGTTAAAATCTCAAAACGATTATCAGCTTTTAAAAATTGTTTTACAATTCGATCTTCAAGCGAGTGGAAACTAATGCAAACTAATCTGCCTTGATTATCCAACACCGATGGAACGGCTTTTAAAAAAGCTTCGATATTTTCTAACTCTTGATTCACATAAATTCTTAAAGCTTGAAAAACTTTAGTAGCCCGATGAATCTTACGTGAACCACTACTAGCAGGCACTACTTTTTCGATTAGGGCTACTAAGTCACCAGTAGTTCTGAATTTATGCCTAGGTCGCTCAGCCACAATCGCCCGCGCAATTTTGCGCGCATGACGTTCTTCACCAAGATACATAAATAGATCCGCCAGACGTTGTTCGTCATAAGTATTTAAAACATGCTTAGCGGTGATTTTATTAAAGGACGGCGACATGCGCATATCTAGTGGCGTATCATTAAAAATCGAAAAACCAGCAGCTTCTTTAATTTGAAACTGCGATGTGCCAAAGTCAGCTAAAATGCCATCAACTTTATCAATGCCAGCTTTTTTCAATAATTTATTTAAATAACTAAAGTTGCCCCACAAAAAACTAAATCTGTCACCAAACTCAGCTTCTAATTCCGGACCATTTTTTTCAATAGAATTTAAATCCCAATCAATGGCCACTACTTGGCAATTAGGCTCACGCTCTAAGATGGCGCGCGTATGGCCACCACCACCAAAAGTAACATCTAAATATAATTTATTTGGTTGCGGATCAAGATATTCTAAAACTTCTTGGACTAAAACGGGTGTATGATAAACAGTGGAGCTAAGAATTTTGGACATAGCTGTCGGAATACTTTCTTAAGTTTTTAAATTTAAAGGGCTAGCTCTTTAACTGTGACGGCCGGCTTAATTAAATCTGGTTTGGAATTTACGCTAGTCATTTGATTAATTAAATAGACTAGACCACTAGTATAACCGTGAGTTGAGCCTTTGACCAAAATTACGTCATTAGTTTGTAAATTTAATTCAGTTAATAGCTTAAGTGCAGTTTGCCAATCAGGCACTAAATCAATTTCTAAGGTGACTGGCGCCGTCTGTTTAACTGAGTTAACCTGCTCGCCAACTAAGATAATATAATTAATCGAAGTCGCTTTTTGCAAAAATCTACCAATTTGACGATGCCAGAAATTACTTTCTGAACCTAATTCATACATGTCGCCCAACACTAAAATTTTGCGCCCTTTAACTGGTAATTTTTCGAACGCGAGCAGCGCGCCCTTAACTGATTCTGGGCCAGCATTATAACAATCGTCAATCAGTAAACCTTGGCCATACTCTGGTTTAAGTTGTTTATGTTCCATGCGACCAGTTAAAGCTAAATCTTGTTTTAAGCCGGTCACTATTTTATCAATAGGAACTTCTAGTAAATAAGCTGCTGCGGCCGCCGCTAAACTATTAAAAACACGACTGCGATGTGTGCCATTCAGCTCTAAATTAAATTTATGGCCATAAATTTTTACCGCACAACTAATTTTGCCATTATCAATTATAATTTTACGTACTTGTACCTGACTAGTAGTTTTCAAGCCAAATCGAACTACAGGATGCGTATAAGCAATATTCGCTAGTAAGGGCTGATCTCCATTAATAATGCCGATATTAGATTCGCCAAAAAATTTGAAAATTTTACGCTTTTCGCTGGCAATATCAGCTGGCAAGCCTAAGCCACCCATATGCGCATGTCCTACTGAAGTAATTAAGCCAATAGTTGGCCGTACTAAATCGGCCAGTTCGTCCATCTCGCCTCGTTGACTAATTCCAATTTCGAAGATCGCCACTTTATGTTCTACTCGCATCTGCAATAAACTGACGCTAGCGCCCACTAAAGTATTTAAATTGCCTTTAGAGACGCAATGCGCTATTTCAGCTGTTTTTAAAATTTGAGCTAATAACTCTTTAGTAGAAGTTTTGCCAACTGAACCAGTAATCCCAACTACGGGATAATTAAAACTAGACCGCCAAGCACGTGCCAGTTGTACTAGGGCTACGACCGGATCTGGTACAATTATAATCAAAATTTTATTTAGAACTGCTGGGTCAATTTGATTTAATAAAACTTGTTGATCTTGCGCTACGATTAAACCAACGCAACCATTTTCAATCGCCAGGCTAAGAAACTCATGTCCATCAAAGCGCGCACCTTTAAGCGCTACAAAAATATCACCCAAGCGAACTTTACGCGAATCGATCGCAATCGATGGATATTCCGGAAAAATATCACCGATAATTTCAGCATTCGGCAACACCGTGCTTAAAAAACGCCGATCAAAGTGCATGTAAATCTCCCATGAGCCTAAAAAATTTTTAAAAATATTGATCTAAATTAAGTAAATTTATTATCGCTGAAACTGGTGTTTTTTTCAAAACTTGTCAAGTCACTGCAAAGCGCTTTTATTTACGCGGCGCATTTTACTGCCTTCAGCTTGCAAGACATAACCCAAACTTTCTAGTGTATCGATAATCCGCGCAGATCTATTATAGCCGATTCTGAAGCGACGTTGTAGTAAAGAAATTGAAATTTCATTAGTAGTCCGCAAAAAAGTTAAAATTTCAGGCAATAAACTTTCATCGCCATCAGTATCACTTGAGCCCAATTCACGTTTTAACTCTTGCGTTAGATCTAAATATTGCGCTTTGCCTTCACCTAATAAGTGTTGTACAACCTGCTTAACTTCTTCGTTAGAGACATAGGCCCCATGCACCCGACGTAAACCAATCGATTGAGAATCTAAAAATAACATGTCGCCCCGACCGAGTAGTTTTTCGGCGCCCATGCAATCTAATACTGTGCGTGAATCAACTTTAGAAGCCACCCTAAACGAAATCCTGCTAGGAAAGTTAATTTTAATTAAGCCAGTAATCACATCTACTGATGGACGTTGCGTAGCCACAATTAAATGAATTCCGGCCGCGCGAGCTTTCTGTGCAATTCTAATAATTAAATTTTCGACTTCTTTACCAGCGGTCATCATTAGATCTGCTAGCTCATCGATGACAATTACTAAATAAGGCAAATGCGCTAAATTATTTTTTTCGCAGTATTTATGATATTCAGCAATATTTTTAACTTCAGTCTCCGACATTAATAAATAACGTTGCTCCATTTCTTGGACTACCCATTTTAAAATATTGATGACTTCGCGCGCCTCAGTGGCAATCGGAAATAATAAATGGGGAATATCTTCATAGCCGGCAAACTCTAATCTTTTTGGATCGACTAAAATTAATTTGAGATTCTGTGGCGTACAGCAACACAGTAAACTCGTTAACATAGTGTTAAGCGCTACAGATTTACCAGCACCAGTTGAACCAGCAATTAACAAATGCGGCATCTTAACTAAATCGATCGTAACGCTTTTGCCAATCGTATCTTGGCCCAAAATTAATGGTAATTCGTATTTACCAATTTCAAATTCTGGCTCCGCAATTAAATCGCCAAAAAATACCGACCGTCGTTCGCGATTGGCCACTTCGAAGCCCACAACTGATTTACCAGGCACCGGAGCAATTATGCGCAGTGAAGTAGTTTCCAACGCCAAAGCTAAGTCATGTTCGAGCGCCATGATCTTACTAACTTTAGATTCTATGTGCGGCTTAAATTCA
This sequence comes from bacterium, assembly GCA_947481115.1. Lineage (GTDB taxonomy): Bacteria > Babelota > Babeliae > Babelales > JABDEC01 > CANKVQ01. The sequence continues at coordinate 4,743 of CANKEI010000030.1, read as the reverse complement.
AATAAGCTAACTACTGGACCATACTCGACCGAGACTACCTGCCCAAATACCCCAAAACATTTTAACTTTTCGGCTAAAGTTTTAGCTTGTTGCTGCAAAATTTTAGTGACTCGTTCGTCTTGCGTATAAATCTCCTGCATAGCTGTAAAGATATTTAAATCTGGTAATTTATAAGCCTGCCCCAAACTATTATTAGAGTTAGTATTAGTATTAGTATTAGTACTGGGCTTAAAATTTTCTCGAATATTATTACTAAAATTTACTGAATTAGCATGACTTGGGTTAGATACACCAGTATTATTAGTAGAATTTTTATTGAACTCAAAATTATCTGTAAAATCTTGATCTAGTGCTATGTTATCGTGATATTTAGCTTGAAAAAGTGTCGCTGCTAATTCAGGATGCTCAGTGCCGCCAAAAATTGTCCGATAAAACCAATTTCCTAAGTTTTTAATCAAATTAAAACCAATTTTTAGACTGCTAAGCGCAAAATTTACACTCACACTAATAAATTTTTTATAATAAGCTTGAGCCCGCAAATCAGTGATTTTATGATAAAGATACAATAATACTGAAAAACGCAAAATTAATGTTAAAGCCGCAAAAAAAATAGTGCCGCCAATTAGTAAAAGTACTAAATTATCAAATAATAAATTTAGCTTTAAGTAAAGCAAGCGTCCTAAGACACCCTGCTTGAAAATTAACAGTAAACTACCCAACACGCCCACAAAGCCTAGTACGCGTTCCCACTCATCTGCAATTTTAATTTTAGGTGCTAAATTCAACCAAAGTAAATAAGTTCCAAAGACTGCTATAAAATAAGCCATTAATCCAAATAAATAAAAAGCCGTTGCTGCTAGATTTGCGCCCAACCAGCCCAACGGATTAGTCACTAAACTATTTACGGTATTATAATTTACCCAAGATGGATCAGCTCGGTTAGCACAAATAATCGCTATGATCGAGCCGCCTAACCAGCCCACGGTTAAAAATTTTAATAAATATTTTAAACACAGCTGCTTTAAATTTTTTTGATTATTTAAGATTTTACGCATACTAGTTTTCACCCATAGCTAGTTTTTACGCTAGATTTTTTAAAATATTAAAACAACTACTTAGCCCGCTTAATTTTAGCTCTAACAGCTTAGTACATTAAAAAAGTATTTTGCAACAGAGAGATATGCAAGTAGTTGCACAGTATTATAAAATGGGCTACTATCACCCTGCCAACAAAAAACTAACTACTAGAAAATTTAAACAAACTTAGTTAATAAATTTTAGGAGAAGCATAAGTCATGAAATCTGTTCGATCCCGACTATTTTATTATTTATTTTATTTTTTAATCTGCACTACTACCATAAATATGTTACTTGGCGATCCCAGCGGTAACCCTTGTATTGGAGTTGGTAATAATAATACTCCCAGTCAAGGATGTAATTTTCCCAGCGATTATCAAACTACTAATACTACTAAGCATAACAACGTTTATGGTCAAACTAATTTCGCGACCCATCCAGTGCAGTGGGACCAATTTAGGCGTATGGTTGGTGGATCTACTGAAAAATTACATCTATTTAATCAAACAGAATTCTACGGCACAGTTAGCTTAGCTTTATAGTACCAACAAACTAGCAACTCTGATCATTTAGCGCAGTGGTTCTTATTTAATAATAATCTCAACAGCATGACCTATGCCCCTAATTATAATAATACTGGAGCTACTTTTAGTGCGGATATCAACTCATTAAATTTCGGCGTCACGACTACTGGTGCAGTTAATTTTCAGCCAAAAATCCAAAATTTTATCGCTGATATTGATTTATTTATCGGCTGGGATCAATTCGTTTGCGGCCTTTGGTCACGCATTAGTATTCCAGTTAACTGGACTAATTGGAATATGCATCTTTGCGATAGTAATCAGAGCAACCCAGGCAATCTCATTTTCCCCTTCAATTTAATGGTAGATGGTGAAGCTGCTGATGTACCATATGCTAATCTGCAACAAGGCTGGGTCGGCAATCGACCTTTTGGTGATGCCCCAGTTATGCTTAGTGGGTGCATCAATGGCGCCAAAGATGTTACCGAAGTTGCAGGCTTAAAATTAGAACTTGGTTACGATTTTATCCGTAAGACCGACCGGCATTTTGCGCTTAGTTGTTTGGTAGTCGTGCCAACTGGTAATACTGCGAATGCCCAATATCTTTTTGAACCAATTTCCGGCTCTAACAAACAGTGGGAACTTGGGATCGATATTAATGCACACTATAATTTCTGGGAAGCTATCGAGTGTCATAAATCACTGGGCATACATTTTGACGTTGCTATCATGGGCATGCTAAAACGCAATCAAAAACGTCTTTTTGGTCTTAGGGCTGGCCCTGATGGCACCTGTAATGCTGGCGCTGCCTGGTTATTATTAAAAGAGTTTGATAGTGCTCAAGAATATAGCATCTTACAAAGAGCATCTAATATATTAGCCCTAAATGCTAATATCGGCTCGGGTTTCGAAACTAATTTAGGTATTTTACTCAAATATGTTCACAGTCATTTTAGTATTGATCTGGGCTACGAACTTTATTATCGTAATTCCGAGTCAATCAGTAACCGTGTACCAATCGCTGAAAAGAAATATGGCATTAAAGGCGATACAGGCGCTGGTACTAATACTACCGCTAGTACTTCTACAATTAGCATCAATGGTACACCTGATGGCACCCCGGTCTATTTGAAAGATTCAGATGTCTGTGTTTGTACAGCTTTACAGCCAGCCTATCTTTCCAATAAATTGTTTAATTTTATTGCACACAACTGGGATAGCAACTGGCAACCAACTTTTGGAGTTGGCTATAGTTACGAATGGGCCCATAAACACAATGGTGCTAATAATCTCGCTGTTAACCAATGGTCTATTTTAGTTAAAGGTGCAGCCTCTTTTTAAGGTAATTTTTAAAGCTAGTATAATCGCGCTCTATCTCAATCTAATAGCATAGCCATGATAGCGGCAGTTGAACTGTGCTACAAAATAGATTATTCTCACTTGAAAACAAAAATCTAATACTATTGTACAACTTAATAAATTTTTAGGAGAAACATAAATTATGAAGCATATTTTTAAGAGCCTGTTTTATTTCTCAATTCTAGCATCGTTAACTAGCACACTGCTAGGCGATGGCAGCGGCAATAGTTGTTATAGTCTAAACAATAGTGGCACACCTAGTACCAGCTGTTGCTTTCCAGATAATTATGCGACTAATAATAATGGCAATGTTTATGGTCAAACTAATTTTACAACACGTCCAGTACAATGGGATCAATTTAGACGTATGGCTGGCGTGTCCACTGAAAAATTACACTTGTTTAATCAAGAAGAATTTTATGGCACAGTCAGCTTAGCTTTACAATATCAATGGACCGTTGAATCAAATCATTTAGCCCAGTGGTTCTTATTTAACAATAATAACAAAAAAAGCATGACTTATGCACCTAATTATAATTCTACTGGCGCTGTTTTTGGTGCTGATATTAACTCTCTAAATTTTGGCGTAACTTCTTCTGGTGAAGTTACCTTTAAACCAAAAATTCAAAACTTTATCGCCGATATCGATCTATATATGGGTTGGGATCAATTCGTATGTGGCCTTTGGTCACGCATAAGCGTTCCAATCAACTGGACCAGTTGGAACATGCAACTTTGCGACACCAATAAAAGCAATTCAGGCAGCCTAACCTTCCCGATAAATTTAATGGAAAGTGGCGTAGCAGCTGATGTACCTTATGCTAATTTAAAGCAAGCATGGGTAGGCAATAAGACATTTGGCGATGCGCCTTTTATGACTAACGGACGCATCGATGGATCCAAAGATACTATACAAGTAGCTGGTTTAAAATTAGAACTTGGTTACGATTTTGTGCGCAAAGATGATCGCCATTTTGCCACTAGCTTTTTAATAGTAGCGCCAACTGGCAACACTCCAAAGGCGGAATACTTATTTGAACCAATTTCTGGCGCAAACAAACAATGGGAAATCGGTGCTGATATTAATGGACACTATAATTTCTGGGAAAGAGTTGAGTGCCATAAATCACTTGGTTTACATTTTGATGTTGCCTTAATGGGTATGACTAAACATAATCAAAAACGTTTATTCGGCCTAAAAGCTGGTCCTAATGGTACCTGTAGTGCTGGTGCCGCATGGCTCTTGTTAAAAGAGTTTGATAACGTGGAAGAGTATGTAACTTTACAAAGAGCCACCAATGTATTAGCGCTTAATGCTGATATTGGTTCTAGTTTTGAAACAAATTTAGGCGTATTAATTAAATATGTGCATAATCATTTCAGCTTTGATAATGGTTACGAATTTTATTATCGCAATGCTGAAAAAATTAGCAATCGTACCCCCATCGCTGAAGAAAAATATGGCATCAAGGGTAACACTAATGCAGGCGATGATACTACGGCCAGTAAATCTACAATTAGCATAAATGGTGCTACAGAAAGCACTCCAGAATTTATCAAAGATACCGACATTTGCGTTTGCACTGCTTTACAGCCAACTTATATTTCTAACAAAATATTTAGTTTCTTCGAATACAGCTGGGACAATTGCGATTGGCAACCAACTTTTGGCGCTGGCTATTCATATGAATGGGGCAATGAACGTGATGGTGTTGAAAATCTTGCGGCTAAACAATGGTCTTTAATTGCCAAAGGCTCAGTCTCTTTTTAAATTTATTAATTAGAG
>CANKEI010000029.1 GCA_947481115.1 bacterium | reverse complement strand
TCGTGAAACTCAGCACCATGGCGTAACTTCACACGTAAACCAGACTTAGTTTCCAGATCTACTGGCGCCTGTCCGGCAATCCAGTTAATTTTACTAACTGTTAATAAATTTCGCGCTTTATCTGGGTTATAATAGTTACGCGAGATATAAATAATATTCTGAGTCAGATTTTTGGATACTACATACCATGGGCCGCCACTCAAACCTAAGCCCTGTCTCTGGCCAATCGTATGGAACCAATAACCTTTGTGTTGCCCCAGCTTTTGCCCAGTTTCAAATTCGATTAAATCTCCCAGCTTTTCACCCAAATGATATTTTACAAAATCAGGAAATTTTAATTTGCCTAAGAAGCAAATACCTTGGGAATCTTTGCGATCTTTATTCGCCAAATTAAATTCTTGCGCTAGTACACGCACTTGCGACTTATTATAAATCCCAATCGGAAAAATAATTTGCGCTAATTGCGCCTGGGTTAAATAAGCTAAAAAATAAGTTTGGTCTTTAATTAAGTCTGGTGCGATTTGTAAGTAAACTTGCCCAGCTTTTTCGATTGTATTGGCATAGTGCCCACTAGCAACTTTATCAAATTTACCAGCCCAATTAGCTAAAATATAATCCAGGAAAGCACCAAATTTAATTTGACTGTTGCACATAATATCTGGATTAGGCGTTCTACCAGCTTGAATTTCAGTCATAGTATAATTAACTACTAAATCTTGGTACGCCTGCTGAAATGGCACAATTTCTAAGGGCACCTGTAACTGTTCACAAACTTGTCGCACATAAGACAAATCTTCTTCCCAAGGACATTCCCCCAGAAAACTTAATTCATCTGCTAGCCAAATTTTTAGATAAAATGCTGTGACTTGATATCCCTGCGCTTGAAGTAATTTCAGCGCTACTGCACTGTCGACCCCACCGGAAACTAAAACTGCTATGTGCATATTTTTATCTATCTATTTTAAATTTATGCTATGCTAACTTTTAGATCGATTTTACCAGGGTTTACATATAAAGGCTAAAGCTTAGTGATGTATATTTTAGAACAAATCCAAAATTCATTTGCCAATTTTATTAAAACTAAATTTAATTTACCCCATGATATACAGCTACCAATTAATTTAGAGCTAAATATTGATCGCCCACGGGCCCAATTTGGAGATTTAAACTCTAATGTTGCCATGCTATTAGCTAAACAACTAAAACAAAGTCCCCAAGCGATTGCCCAGCTAATTATCGCTGAATATCAAGCGCCCAATGAAATTGAAAAAATTGAATTTGTCGCACCTGGTTTTATTAATATTACGCTCAATAAAACGGTTTTTGTCAAACTTATCCATGAAATTGAGCAATTAAAAACCGGTTTCTTTAAACCTAGCCACCTAAAAGCACAGCAGTATTCGATCGAATTTGTCAGCGTTAACCCCACTGGTCCGATGCATTTGGGTCATGGCCGCGGTGCAATTATTGGTGATGTGCTAGGCAACGTTTTAAAATTTAATGGTCATCAAGTAACTAAAGAATTTTATATAAACGATGCTGGTAACCAGATTAATAAATTGGGCTTATCGCTAAAAATTAGATGCCAACAAATTTTGGGCATTAACATTGAACTACCAGAAGCGGCTTACCATGGCGAATATTTGCGCGAATTAGCCCAAAGTTGCATCGCTGATTATGGCCCTACTGTAATTGAAAAACCGGACAGTTTTTTTGCTTATTATGGCAAAGAAAAGCTTTTAGATGCCATTAAGCATACGTTACGTGATTATGGCGTAGAATTTGACGTTTGGTTCTCGGAAAAAACTTTACATGACAGTCAGGCAATTACCCAAGTTTTAGCCCAACTAAAATTAAATAATTATACCTATGAAAAAGATCAGGCCACCTGGTTTAAATCAACTGACTTTGGCGATGACAAAGATCGTGTAGTTTGCAAATCTGACGGTGAATTAACTTATGTTGCCGCTGATATCGCTTATTTAAAAAACAAAGTTGATCGTGGCGCAGAACACTTAATCATGGTTTTAGGCCAAGATCACCATAGTTATGCCACCAGACTCCAGGGTTTAAAACAAGCTCTAGGTTTAACCGATTTGCCGCTAGATATTATTATTTATCAGTTGGTCAGCATGCAAGCCAGCGGCGAGGCAGTTCGCATGTCTAAACGCGCTGGCAACATTGTCACACTCTGTGGTGTAATCGAAACCGTTGGCAAAGATGTAGCCCGCTTTTTCTATTTAAATCGTAAAGCCGATTCGCAATTAGAGTTTAATTTAGATCTAGCACTCAGCAAAACTGAAGACAATCCAGTTTATTATATTCAGTATGCCCTGGTCAGAATCAGGTCTATTTTACGTAAAGCTCAGACATTAACCCCAGTAATTAACTTTGATTTAAGTAACGCTGAATATATCTCAGAACCAGAATATTTAGTTTTAAAAAAAATATTGCAGCTGAAAAATATTTTAGCTGCAATCGAGCATACCCAACACACCCATTTATTAGCTCACTATAGTCTAGAATTAGCCAAGCTCTTCCATGCTTACTATGGCCAACATAAAGTATTAGATCCAGAACAGCCAGAAATCAGCGGAGCTAGATTATTAGTGCTAGAGCAACTCGAAAACACCCTAGAGCTAACTTTAAAACTCATGAGCTTAGATACTCCCGAGAGCATGTAAATTATCGGCAAGATTCACAGCTTAGTGATTTTATGGCAAAATAGAACTTATTAAATTTTTATATTTTATAATATCCAGAATTTTTGACACAAATAGGAACACAATGGCAAAAATCGATCTAAAATTAGTTCAAGAGTTACGTACCCGTACCGGTTTAGGCATGCTAGATTGCCGCAAGGCCCTGGAAGAAGCTGAAGGCAACATGGAAACCGCTGTCGAATTATTACGCAAACGCGGCGCGGCCGTAGCTGCTAAACGCGTTGGTAAAGACACCCAAGAAGGTTTAGTCCATGCTTATATACATCCTGGTAGCCAAGTTGGTGTCTTAGTAGAAATCAACTGCGAAACCGATTTCGTAGCCCGCACAGAAGAATTACGTAATTTTGCGCAAGATCTTTGTTTGCAAATTACGGCTTTCAAACCATTATACTTAAAGCCTGAAGATGTTAGCCCTGAATTTATCGCCCATGAAACTGAAGTTTTCAAGGCGCAATTAGAAGGCGCTAATAAACCAGAAAAAGTAATTGAAAGCATCATTAAAGGCAAATTAGAAAAATTATTCAGTGAAATCTGTTTAGTTAAACAAGCTTATTTGCGCGACGATCAAAAAACTATCGAAGATTGCGTACAAGATTTAATGGCGCGTACTGGTGAAAACATCACCATTAGACGTTTTGCTAGATATCAAGTCGGAGCCTAAAGATTCGCATGACACACGCAAGTAGCCCTAAACGCTTAATTTTACTGAAGCTCACTGGCGACATATTGGCCGAACAGCAAAATCAAGCCGTTGAGCTAGTTACGCAAATTAAGCAATTGAGTTCCACACATCAATTTGCCATTGTCATTGGTGGTGGTAATTTTTGGCGCGGCAACCAACAGGGCCAACAATTTAAAATTAAAGCTGCCGTTGCCCATCAAGTAGGCTTACTTGCGACTGTCATGAACGCTTTAATTTTACAAGAAATCTTCTGGCAACATGATTTACCAACTACAGTTTTATCAGCAGTCGATTGCCCCCGCATTGCAGCGCCAGTTTCAAATAACAACATTCGCACAGCGCTAAATCAAGCTCACTGCTTAATTTTTGCTGGCGGCACCGGTGAACCATTTTTTTCCACAGATACGGCCGCTGTAGTCCGAGCCTTGCAAATCAATGCCCATGAAATCTGGAAAGCGACCAATGTTTCCGGAATTTTTACGGCTGACCCACGGCTAGATCCCCAGGCTAAATTATTAAAGCAAGTTAGCTATCAAATGGCGCTGGCCCAAAATTTACAAGTAATGGACCAAACTGCTTTTATTTTAGCTAGTGCGCATCAGTTGCCAATTCGAGTGTTTGATTTATTTGCTCCAGCAGCGCTAGTTCAAGCTGCACAAAACAGTGATTTTGGTAGTTTATTATCTTAAAAAATTAAATCTGAAAGTGTTAACTAATGATCGAAATTACACCTAATACTACCGTTAAAGACCTAGAAAGTTTAATTACTCGTGAGATGGCTGCTCCCATAGAACACTATCGCCACGAACTAACTAAACTGCGAACTAATCGTGCTAATACCAATATGATCGAAGATATTAAGGTCGATTGCTATGGTTCTGAAATGCCACTCAAAAGTTTGGCGGTATTAACGGCTCCAGACGCACGCTTATTAGTAATTCAGCCGTGGGACAAAGGCACTTTTAAAGATATTGAACGCGCCTTACTAGAATCTGATTTAGGTGTCACACCAGCCACCGATGGCGAATTAATTCGCATCCAGTTACCTCAAATTAGTACTGCTCGTCGTGAAGAGCTAGTTAAGTTGCTACACAAAAAACTAGAAGAATGTCGCGTAGGTATTCGTAATATTCGTAAAGATGTACAAAATGCGATTAGAGCTGCTGAAAAAGTACACAAATTATCTGAAGATGTGATTAAACGCTTTTTAGATATTTTACAAAAATCTACTGACAGCTTAATCGAGAAGATTGAAATTGAGGCTAAACAAAGAGAACAATCAATCAATCGAGAATAATTTTTTAAAATAGTTGCAGCTTTTGTTAATTTGTAGTTTATTTTATTGTGTAATTTGATATAGTATTCAATGTTCTAGTGCACTAGAAAGACACAGCGAGCCGCTAGCTCAATTGGTAGAGCAACAGACTCTTAATCTGTGGGTTCTTGGTTCGAGTCCAAGGCGGCTCACCAAAAACTGAGAATACTATATAATCTGCAAGAATGGCGGAACTGGTAGACGCGCTGGACTTAGGATCCAGTCCCCGAAAGGGGGTGGGGGTTCGATTCCCTCTTCTTGCACCAATAGTAACTCAAAGAAGGAGCCGCTGTGGTTGTAACAGAGCATAGTAATACCAATTTCTCTATTGACATTTCCCCTCTTCAAGATGCCATCAGAAAAGTCAATATCGTTGTCCCGGCAGCCGTAGTCTACAAACTATATAAACATTTTGCCTTAACTCAACAACATACCATTTCCGCCTATGGTTTTCATAAACGAGTACTTCCTTTTGATTATATCGATCAAAATTATCGTACTACAGTCTTAAAACATATTCGAGAATTTTTACTGCGCTATTGTGTTGGCAGTTTTTTAGATCAACGGCTCCGCGAACTTAAAATCGTAGTGGCAGCTAGACCTAAACTAACTAATATTAATATCGATAACGATTTAAATATGTTTTTCGAATTTGATATTATTAGCACTGCCAAAATACCAGATTTACAAGATTGGCGGTATTTGCTTTTTAGGCCCTCTCAACGTAAAAATTATAAAGATCTTGATAAGCAAGCTACACTATTTATTAGCACAGAACATAAAAACGAGCTGCTTTATAAAGCGCAAAACGGCACCAATGCTACTGTGCAACCCGATGACTGGGTTTGCTTTACCATTACTTTAATCGATCTTCAACAACAATCCGTCATTGATCACAAAGAACAGCTCTGGTTTAAAATTAGTAACGAAGAAGATGCCTTACCATATCGTGAAGTATTTTTAGATAAAAAAGTAGGCGCTAAATTTATTTCCAATGCCGGCTGCTTACAAGATTTTTTCAATAAAAATATCGATACTCGCTATGATTTTGAAATTGAGATTATCGATATAGTGCCCAACAGTTATTTTTCGTTAGATGCATTTCAGCGTCATTTTAAATTAAAAACTAAGAAAAAAGGCCATCAAAAATTAATCGAAGTTTTTTCATCTAAGAACGATCTGTCACTGCATCGCAATATCGTAGAAGAGTTATTTGAACTTTGTTTTGATCACCATAAAATACCAGCCCCTTTAACAGCGGTCGCTGAACAAAAAAGTGTCATCATAAACAGCTTACTCGATAGTGCTGATTATCCAGTTTATCGCATGCAAGCTGGCTTCGAAGCCCAAATTGAAAATTTAGCCCATAAACAAGTGCGCGAAACAGTTTTAATTGACTCGCTAGCCTACTTAGAAGATATCCAGGTGGGCCATGATGACGTGCGTAATTATCTAAATTTGGCTCAACGTCCTAGAACTAAAGAGTTTATTTACTTTAAGCATCCAGCTATTATTGCCAATGTGCATGAATATCCAACTTCTGACCTGGAACTTAAGCAGCACTGTTTACGGGAAAAAACTTTAAATCATGTGATTAATTATCTGTCAGAGAGATAAAATATAATTTTGGAGAGTAGCTACATGTCTCAGCAAGTCTATAAGTTAATTATAATTGGGGCCGCTCCAGCTGGCTTAACAGCGGCAATCTATGCTGCGCGGGCCCGTTTAGCACCACTAGTAGTTTCCGGCCCTAAACCTGGTGGTCAATTGATGGGTACGACTGCTATTGAAAATTGGCCGGGAAATATTAGCATTTTAGGTCCAGAACTTATGGCTAACATGCGCCAACATGCCGCTCAGTTTGGTACCCAGTTTTTAGACGAAACTATTACCAAAGTTGATTTTTTACAGCGCCCATTTACCCTATGGACCAATCATAATACTATTTTAAAAGCGGACAGTGTAATTATTGCTACTGGAGCTAATTCACGCACACTGGACTGCCCTGGTGAACAAGCATATTGGGGCAAAGGTGTAACTACTTGTGCCGTCTGCGACGGCGCTTTTTATGTTAATGTGCCAGTGGTGATTATTGGTGGTGGCGATACCAGCATGGAAAGTGCGCTGTTTATGCTTAAATTTACGGACAATATTACCATTGTGCAGAACTTAGGCCAGCTAACTGCTTCTAAGATTATGCAAGAACGCGTGCTTAGTAATCCTAAAATTAAAATCATTTATCATAGTTTAGTCACTAAGATTATGGGCGACAATCAGCATGTCACCAGCCTAGAAATTTTAGATCAAAATACTCAAATTACCCAAACTCTCGAAACTAAAGCTGTTTTTACTGCGATTGGCTTTTTGCCTAACACTAAAATTTTTGCCGACCAAATTAAATTAGATCAGTGGGGCTATATCAGTACTACCACAGAGATCAATACTAATATCCCAGGAATTTTTGCAGCTGGTGACGCCGTTGACTTTAAATACCGGCAGGCGATCACTGCTGCTGGTTCTGGCTGCATGGCCGCTTTAGCTGCCGAGCGCTATCTTAGTGCTTTAGAGTAGTAAAGGTTGCTAAAAATCAAGCTTAGTTTAAAATAAAAGAATATTCTTAAAATTATTTTCATGCCAATATTTACCGGCAAATATTTATAGGTTAGATCCACATGTCGATTACATTTATTTTAAAGCGTAAAAAAAGAAACCGTAAACATGGCTTCAGACACCGTATGGCTACTAAAGATGGTCGCAAGATCGTTAAACGTCGTCGTGCTTCTGGCCGTAAACGTCTAGTAGTCCGCGCCCGCATGGGTCGCTAAGCAGGTTACCCTGTGACTAAGGCTAGTTTTAAGCCCATTGAAGTCCGCACTATTATGCAGACTACTCGTAAAAGATATCGCCGTTCGGGGCTAGAAGCTATTCTGGCCCCGCAGGCTTTTTTACAGCCCCGCATTCTGGTAATTATTGCTGGCCGAATTATTGGCTTAGCTGTCACCAGAAATACTATTAGGCGCCGCCTAAAAGCACTTTTTCAAGCTTTAAATTTTAAAACTAAGCAACATGATCTAATTATTTTAGTTAAAGATCCGGCCGCAGCTCAACTTAGTTACGACGATCTCAAAAGCTTCATGTCGCAGGTATTTAGAGAAATAGCTAAGCAAAACCCACATGACGCCTAAACTTTCCAACCTAAAAGTCACGCTATCGCACTGGTTCAAATTAATTTTAATTAATTTGATTTTAACTTTAAGGCCATTTTTTGGCATGCGCTGCTGTCGTTATACCATTACTTGCACGCAATATGCTGAACACCAGTTACTTACGCAACCGTTCTGGCGAGCAATCTGGAATATTATCAAACGCGTGCTGAGTTGCCAACCCATACCCATGCCAAATTTAACTCGTTTTAAATTTTAATCCTGCCCCCAATTCCCCTCGGCTATTTTGTAGCCATAGCAGTCTGAATTTCGGCAATCACAGCATGATTATTAATATTTTGCGCAATCTGTAAAGCAGTTTTACCCTGTTTATTTTTTAAATTTAGCTTAGCTCCATGACTAATTAATAGCTGGGCAAGCTTGCCAGTATTTTTACGTCGTGAATCAGCAGCTAACATTAACGGTGTCAGGCCTAACATATCTTGACTATTTACGTTAGCACCAGCCTTTAATAAAAATTTTACGATCTTATCAGCCTGATCACCCGCAGCCGTAATAGCATGATGCAAAATGGGAATATAAGTATGGTCCTGATTATTTACATCGATTCCATGCTCATTTAACACCCTGGCTACTTCTGCAGGATCGCCATCATCAATCGCTGCTAACAATAAGTCATTGAGATAGCCCTGATCTGAAACCTGGGTTTGCATCGGCACAGTTTTCAATGGTTCGATATGATTTATTTCAGTATTGGTATTAGCATTGGTTATTTTTTTTGGATTAGTCACCCCAAAAACAGTTAGGGTAATAATTAATAGATTTAAACGCTTCATACAATCTCCTAGGTTTAACTTGCTGATCAATTTAATCAATTAAGAGTCAATAAAGCAATAGTTTAACTAAAAATTAAATAACTACTTGGATAAGCTATAGTTAAGCTTATTTAAGCAACTGTAGCATCACGGGCAATAATTGCTTTTTGCGAATCTTGTAAGAATTTTAAAACATTTAAGCTGTTACGTAAAACAGTTACCGGAGCTACACCTATCAGGCCGACAGTTAATTCGGCAGCTAAATATGGTTCGTCATTAGCAATACTATTTAGTAGACTAACTAGCCTATGTTCTTGCGAAACAGTTAATAAACCAAGTGTATAATTAACTCCCAGCTCAACTATTTCAACTTGTAGCTCATCAGGCTGACCTTCTAAAATTACAAATAATAATCGTTCTAAAATTGTTTGTGCATAGGTAATTACAAATTCTAGTTGTGCTAAATTCAGGTCAGCTGCAACAACTATAAGTTGCACTGCCGCTAAATCAGCATTTTCAAGCGCCAATCTTAATGGTCCAGACATAACCATACCAGCGCTAGTACCAGTACCAGTAGTAGCAATCATCGCATGATCGTGTGCCATAGCGTGCATTGGTATAAATTGTGCACTGCCAACTAAACTAATTAAACTTAATAATAATTTTTTGAATTCCATTTTGTTAGCCTCCACTAATTATTAATTCTTAACTTTCAATTATTTTACTCTGGTGAACCATCTGCTCTGCCAACTCTTGGCGGTGTACTAGTTGTAACAGGCGCACTAGCTGCTCTAGATTCATCTCTAGCTAAAAATTCCAATATCGAAATTGCACTGCGCCTAGGACTATCAGTCGAAGAACGTGGACTCTCGGCAACTCTAAGCGATCTCAGTGAAAGCTCTGGCGTACCTACAGGCACTAAAGTTTTGGCATCAGCATCCACATCTGAAATTACAAACTCTTCCGGATTCATATCCTCACAGCCATCATGCGCTGTTGTAAATAATTCTCTCAAGCCAGGATCGATCACGGCACCCTTTAATGGTCTATAATAAAAACCTGGAATTTCTATTTTTAGCGTGTTGAAAATTCGCAAACGAATTTCTTCTAATTCTGGCTTTAATCCAGATTTTTTAATCTGATCCGCAGCTGTTTCAAATCGCTCTAAATCTTGATTACTTAGCTCGGGAAGTCCCACTATATTATTTTGCACTCCAAGAAAATCATTGCGCAAAACTGCCGCATATAAGGCATCTTTTTTAGACAATACTCTGGTAAATCCGCGCACCTTTAAAGCTTCGCCCAACTTTGGGACAGGCGCCATAGTATAGATTTGCGAACTCGTTAAACCAATTAATATTAAGCATAGATTTTTTAATGACATATTCGTAAAACCTCCATTATGATTAAAATTATCACTCAAAGCTTAAAAGACTCCATTTGTGACAAATATTTAAATATATATCTATAACCATATACTAACCCAACCCGCCCTGCAAAGGGTCCAGGATTCCTTCAGGATAAAAGGGGATTTTATAATTACTTTCAGGTTAAAACTGATTAAAAAACGGTAAATATGGGGATTAAAACTTAATTATTGATTTATTTAATTATAATAACTATACACCATTGCCAACACCGCTACCGTTAGGGCAGTAATGGATCCGCACAGGTATTTATTCAGATCGCTTGCGCTGGTTACTATAGCACTGTACTTGCTAGATCTAGCAGCTTGGTCTACTCCAGCCTGTTCCAACTCATCAAACAATTTATCAATATTTTGGGTACAAACTGGCGATTCAACCGCAATCTCTGGCGCCACTGAAACTGCCACAATTCTGGGGTGCATTGGTGCCTCATATGGATACTCTGTTCGCAATGGCCTTAAAAGTTGTGCTGCAATCACGGCTGGGCCTACATTAACTTTTATGCTATCAAATTCTGCCAATTCAGGCACCGGCCCGAAACTAGCTTGGTCAATATCAATTGCACCTGTGAAAGTTAATTTCTTAATCTCGCACCCGCTCCAATTTTCTAATTTCGCTTGGGTTTGAGTTGCTAAATTTTCGCTAGTTTGTTCTTCCGCACAAAGTACGTCTGCGCAAGCATCGAGTCTTAATACTTCAGTAAACTTTATATTTGATCCTGCCGCATAACGTAATCTAGGCCATAATATACTAAATCTAGCCTCGTCACGCTCAGGTATATAGACATCCACAGTCCTATAATCAGTAGTAATGCCTAAAGCTTGCACGCGACGTTGCAAAAACTGGCAAATCTCTAAATCTTCTTTATAGATAAAATTTTCTTGATAAATTAACCGATCTTTAGCATCATACATCGGCTCAGTGGGACGTGATTTAATAAAATCATAGTGCTGTTGCGCATAAGCATAAGCATCTAGCAAACATTCTGTATCATAGTGATCTAATGATTTCGATAAACCTAAGAGTATTTGCACGATCTTAAGATCTTTACTTTCAATCGCTTTATGTAACGGCTTAGTACGATAATAAGCCCGCGGATCCAGGGTGATCCATTCATCATGATGTAACTGCAGAATAGTAGCCAAATTTCGATCTTCAATCGCCATAAACATCTTATCGCGATCTTCCAGACTAATTTTTACTATTTCCAGCTCAGCTTCTGATGCCAACATTTTGGACTCTATTGCAAAGATCGGTACAAACTGTGCGCTACAAACTAAACTAACTAAGCTTAATAATATTTTTTTAAAAGAAATCTTCATAAAACCTCCAATTTTCATTAAAATTATCACTTAAAGCTTCAAAAACTCCATTTGTGACAAATTATTTAAATATATAATTATAACCCTATACTACCCCAACCTGCCCCGCAAATGGTCTAGGCTTTCTTCAGGGAAAAAGGGGATTTTATCTACAATTACTTGATCAAATCGCCATACCCCTACTAAAACCCTATTAAATTCTAGGATTTAGATGCGATCGCCCTGGTTTTTTTTAGAAAAACTCTTGTTTTATAGATCATAGGTTTAGTAAACTATACAGTAAGAATTAAGATTGGCGCTCAAAAATTAGAGCTGTATAGGCGCCCTGATGCTTATTGAGACGGAGGCTATATCGATGAATAAATTATTATGGTATGCATTTTTTCTAGTTAGTTTAGCAGGTATTAATAGCAATATTTGGGCTATTAGTGACGCTGATGATGATGACGATAGAGCTACCGTTCATTTGCCTATGACATACACCGAAATTTATGTCCCCGTGGCCGAAATAGCACGTGTTAAAGCTGAAATACTAGCTGGCTATGACGAATGGTTAAAGTTAGTTAATGGGCGAATAGATCTAATAGACCAACCAAGCAAACATTTTTTTAATCATTATGCAGACAGTAGAGCTGGTATAGCTAGTTTAGTGGAATATCTAGAAAGCTTGCGAACAGCAATTAAAAAAACTAAAACTTTATTTCGACTTAAAGGAATCACCGGTGCTTTACACCATACTTCAAGTCCTGAGACCATTAAAATTGAAATTCCAAAATACTTAACTGATTGGTCAACAGAAGCTTTAAATGCGCTTTTGGATGATGTAATTGTAATTCCGGACTATCCCAATCTTACCTTAGAGCAGTTTAGGGTGATAATGCGTAATTTGCGTGAAACTCCAACAGAGCTGGAGATAAATAATGTGGCCGAAATTTTAGATCTATTTTTATTTCAATTAGAAGTGCCAACAGTAATCTAATTTTTTAAACACTACCACTAATTATTTTCAAGCTCCTGAATTTGCATAATAGTTAAACCTGTCAAATCTGCAATAGTAGCAATATCAGTGCCAGCTTTAAGCATTTTAATGGCAATTTGAATCTTGCCTTTTTCTAGCCCCTCAGCTAGCCCCTTAGCTAACCCCTTAGCCATGCCTTTGGCTAAGCCTTCTTCGATAGCTGTTTCAATTTGGCTGGCACCCGAACGTAAAGCATCTAAATATTTTTCATATTGCAGCATTTCTTGATTAGACCAATTACTTTGAGCTAATAAATCAAAAGCATCAGTAAAATTAGCTTGCTGTAAAGCTGCTGGGA
>CANKEI010000028.1 GCA_947481115.1 bacterium | reverse complement strand
TGGAATAACGGCTGGAGTAACAGCTTGAACATTAAACGTGAAAATAACAACGCCTAAGCCCGTCGTTAATAAAATTTTAGAAAACTTCATAAAAACCTCCGTAATCTACTAAAACTAATCTGAAACCACCCGGATTTATTGATTCTAGTAGTAACAATAGCTTAGCAGAGAGAGAGAGAGAGAGAGATAGAAGAGTTTGACAAATTTTTGTGACAAATAGCGACCCAGAGCTCGTATTACACCATCAAGCTTTTCGATTTGTTTAATTTCTTAGAGCTAAAAAAACCAGCTTATTTAGGGCCTTATGGGGTTTTAGTTTTTAAACTACTACCCTAATTAGTTCTGCCAGTGAAATCTGGCCAGTAGTTACTTTTTGAAGACCATCCAATACCAGCGATTGCATGCCATCTAAGCGAGCTTGCTGCTCTAAAGCAGTTAAACTAGGTCTAATCGAAATTAATTCACGTAATTTATCTGAGACTAATAATAGTTCAAATAAAGCTAATCGACCGCGATAGCCTAAATTATGGCACTGAGCACAGCCCTGGCTATGATAGATTAAATTTAAATCTAAATTATAGTTTTTTAAGAAATTTTGTTCAGCGACCGTAGGCTTACTAGAAATCTTGCAATAATCACAAAGTTTACGCACTAATCTCTGCGCTAAAACGCCGGTTATCGCTGCGTTAATTAAAAACGCTTCGACACCCATATCGATTAAACGCATTACCGCGCTCGGTGCGCTATTCGTATGCAACGTACTAAATACCATTCGGCCCGCCAGCGCAGCTTCAATAGCGATTTTAGCAGTTTCAGGATCCCGAATTTCGCCGATTAACACAATATCTGGGTCTTGGCGCAATAATGCACGTACGCCCTTCGCAAAGGTAAAACCAGCTTCCGGAAAAATTTGCCCTTGGGTAATGCCAGCTAAGTGATACTCTATAGGATCTTCGAGTGTGATTATATGTCTTTCTGGCGTGTGTAAATCTTGTAGCGCAGCATAGAGCGTAGTGGTCTTGCCAGAGCCAGTTGGCCCAGTCACTAATAAAAAACCACTGGGCCGCTGAATTAATTTATCAAACTGTTGTAATAACGCGCTAGATAAACCTAGCTCAGTTAATTTTAAGGGCTGCAAATCACGGTCTAAAATTCGTAAAACGATTTTCTCGCCCGTCGCTGACGGAAAAGTAGCTACACGTAAATCTATCTGACGAGTATTACTGTGATTACTATTATTACTAGAACTAGAATTATTATTACTAGTGTTATGGTTACTATGAATATTGGAACTGTGATTTAAATTACTGTGATTACTGGAATTATTATTAATAACTTGATTAATATTTTGGTGCGTGATTTTAAACTTACCGTCTTGTGGTACACGCTTTTGCGAAATATCGATTTCAGCTAAAACTTTAATTCGTGATAATACCTGCGACATTAAACTTAAATCAATTAATGCCTGATCGTACAAAACGCCATCAATACGATAGCGAACTCGCAGGCCACTAGGCGCTGGTTCCAAATGCACATCAGATGCACCCGCCTGAACTGCTTGCGCAATCACTTGTTCGACAACTTGAACTGCATCCGCCACACTACTCTCCAATAGCAACTAAATTTTAATATTATCTAATATCGTCTTCAGGCTCGAGATTATCTAACTCTTCTAGATATTCGTCATCGAGATACAGTTCTGCTTCGTCATCGTCAGTCAGATCTTCAATATTGGTAAACGACGGATCGTAAAATTCTTCGATCGCATCAATAATTTCCCGTTGCAACCCTACGCGAAACTCTACGACATAAGATTCATGTTCGCCGATAATTGCACACAGCTCATCAGTCGGCTCACTTGCCACTACAGTTAAAATATTGCCATCAATTTGAATGGGGATAAAACAGTTCGCTAACATAAAAACTTTAGTGAAATTTACGAGCAACTCATGATCGAATAGATAACCTTGCGCATCAAAAGGCGGTACCTGATAATATTTACTTAGTGCTAATAATAAATCTGCTTTACTAACTAAACTTTCACTAAGCAAAAAATCATCAAATTCGGCCTTAGACTCACCTTTAAAATTATTTAGCAGATCACCAACTGCTGACGCCGGTAGCGAGCGCTGCTGTACCAAAATTTCTACTAAGCCTTGAATAAATTCTTTGTGTGACATACTAAAACTCCCAGCTAAAACTCCCAGAAACAATTACCTTAAGCAACTCTATAACCCATAAAAAAACCAAAAAAGCCGCTGATTACCGCTAATAAATGGGCCTTAATCCATAAAACATAAGTATCAAACAGTGCCCCAATGGTAGTACTACCATTAATCCCAATTAAACTTTTAACATGAAACCATTGAATTAAAACTAAATTAAAACTTTCTAACGCAAATACCCCCAAAATAAAAATAATTAAAGCTGCCAGTACTACACGACTATATTTTTTAAATAAAAAACCCAGAAAGAAGCATACTCCCATTACTGAAACTAATTCGACAATAAGTTCAGTGGTAATATTTAAACTAGTTAAGCCGCTATCTAATCTAGTTTTAAACTGATCTATCCAGCCCATGCCAGCTGAATTGTGCACATCGCTAGATCCAAATTTAAGCCCCGCAAATCCTAGATGATTTCTCTCAAGCAAATTATCTATTCCAAATAGTCCCGCCATAAAATATTCCCCTAAATTAAATATCAATAAAATAATTAAATTTAAATATTTTTAAGACTATAGATTTACAAAATTATCTACTTACTAGTAAATAGTAAAAAATTAATGGGGAGAATTGGAATAGATTTAAACTAAAAAAGCAGCGCTCCGAAGAACGCTGCTTTATAATCGCTTTTTTTAATTGGCTAACGCCAACTTAAATTGCTTAGCTAACTAACTCTTTAAGAGCTTTGCCAGGTCTAAATTTAGGCACCTTGCGAGCTGGAATCTGCATTTTTTTACCAGTTGCAGGATTCACGCCAACGCGGCTTTTTCTTTTCATAACTGTAAAAGTACCAAAACCGGTCAAAACAACAGTCTTGTCGCCACGCAACGACTTGCCAACTGTTTCGATGAAAGCTTCTAAGAAGTCTTTACAGACAGTTTTAGGTTGACGCGTAACCTTGGCCAATTGTTCAATTAACTTTGCCTTGTTCATATATCATCCTCTAATGTTTTTCTTTCTACAACCTTTGGCCGGCAAAACTAGTACTTACTTGATGATTAATCAGGTTAACCTTTTTGTCAAGAAAAGAAGTGAAAATTGTTGAATTTTATTTACTTGATAAGTCACATAATATATGGTGCCGAGAGCCGGACTCGAACCGGCACAGGCGTAAAGCCCGAAGGATTTTAAGTCCTTTGCGTCTACCATTTCGCCACCTCGGCACATTATATACTACATGTCAAAAAAGCTTGGAGGCGGCACCCGGATTTGAACCGGGGGTGAGGGATTTGCAGTCCCCTGCCTTACCACTTGGCTATGCCGCCAATCAAACTTGGATATATTCTAGCATGTAAATTAAGATAATTTAAGCCCCATTTTAGCAGCTAATACTTCTGTGGTAATTATTTTAATTTTGTGGTCGTTAATATTCGACTCTTTTGGCGGCGCTACAACGATATTTAAGTACCGTTGCTTAGCTAATCCTTCAATTAATAATCCACGTTGATACCACTCTGCCAGGCCTGCTTCATAAGCAAAAACTTGCTTGAAACCAAGCTTTTGAAGTAACTCTGCCGCATAGGCACTGGCTGTACATAGATAATTTGAACAATAAACTACGATTTCACGATTTACATCTAGATCACGTACATAGGTTTCCAGTTCTTCTAGCGGAACGTTAATCGAACCAGCAATATGACAATCTTGATACAACTCTGGTTCTAAAATATTTAACACTAAAAGTTTATTTTTATTAGAACTATGATTATCCCAACAACCAGGTAATAAAGTTACTAGTAAACTTATCAAAAATAGCTTTTTAAAAACCATAAACTTATCTCCTGCGCTCGCCACATCCCTCAATTTCGCCCAAGGGCTTCACTCGGGACGAGCGAAAGCTAAACTAACTTTATATACATGAACTCTCGCTTGCGTTCATGGTGAGTGCCCGACATATCTTTGGGATATGCCGGGTGCATCGAACCATTCGTAAATTTATTTAAACACCCTGAAAGCAACGGGACCAACGTACAGATTTCCAGAAACCAATGGGGTGTTTTAGCAAATCAAAAATCCACCAGCCACTATTGCTGTCGAGTGAAAATATGCGATAAACAATTTTGCCATGAATAAAATGTTTCTTGAGTGGGCCCCAAGCGCGTGAATCATGTGAACCTAAACGATTGTCACCCATCACCCAATATTCGTCGTCCGCCAATTTGTAATTAAAACTATCTTTATATTCGCCACTCTCAGTATACAAACTGCTTGGTTCTTTAATAAATGGTTCACCTAGATATTGTGCGATAGCAGCGCCACGTTCAACACCATGCTTGGTCATATTATAAAATGGCTGATGACCGAGTGAAAAATTAGGATCATAACTTTGCCAGACAATATTACTGCGCATATTTTTTTCGACATAAGCGATCAACGGGAATTTATTTAAATATGGTTCAGCTAGTTGCTTAAATTCTGTTTCACCGGCTGCTTTTAAATAAACCACTGGACGTCCAGCTTCGATTTCCCCTTTAATCTCATCACCAGGTAAACCAATTACGCGCTTAGTCCAATTTGATGGCCCATAAACATAGTTTTGCCACAAATTTACGATACTATTATCAGAATAGTTATATTTAGGGTCATTAAAACTAATAATATCGCCCCGTTTAATACTTCTAAATAAAACCGTAAATTTATCAGCAAAAAAACGTTCGCCAACCAACATGGTAGTTTCCATTGAACCAGAAGGCACTTGATATAAGCCATAACCAAAGGTGCGAATTAAAAATGCTACCAACAGAATGGCAACTAACGATTTAAACTGTTCCCAGCCCCACTGCAGATACGATTGATTTGGCCCTGATTGGTAATTATTAGGTTTTGTGTGCATGACTGCCCTTAATTAAATTTGTTTAAAAAAAATTACTTTAAAATGTTTAACCGTCTTTTTGGTAAAAACTTTAACGGATTAACCTGTTTTTTCCCATCATACACTTCAAAATGTAAATGAGAAGCGTCGCCGCCACCAGAACGAACTACAAAACCAGTATTACCAACTGTTCCAATAAGATCACCCTGGGTAATTTTCTGGCCTACTTTTACCAAAATAGTGTTTAGATGCGCATAACGAGTTTTAAATCTATTAGTATGCTGAACTAAAACAGTATTACCATAGCCAGCTAAACTGCAAGCTTCTTTAACTACGCCCCCCGCTACAGTATAAACTTTAGTGCCCTTACGCGCTGCCAAATCGATGCCATAATGAAATTTATGACCTCGGGCACGATCGTAACGCATCCCAAAAAAAGAACTCAACCAAAATTTATTTTTACCTAATGGCCAACTGCTAAATCCCGGCAATTCACCGATTAAACTGCTATTAGAATGAGCGATTAATTGCTTTTTTCGCGCCTGTAATAGCTGTTTTTGCTTTAATTTAGCCCGTAAAAGCTTTTTTTTTCCACTAATTCAATCTGCTTTAATTTTACAGTTTGCGTAGCAATAGTTTGAATCAATTTTTGATTTAATATTTGAGATTGAGCTTGTAAATTAATTAATTGCCCAGTTTGAGATCTTAAAGAGCGATATTCCGCAAAAACTAATGCCGCTAATCCCAACGTAATTAATGCTAGTACTAGCCAAAATATTTTGATGTAACGTTCTGTTAACATTTTATCAGCCCATCCGCTGCCGTCCAACCAACTTGTAACCCATCTTCTGACTGCACAGCATACCAGCTTTGTTGATTTTGACCTAAAATTTTTACAAATTCCGCCAAACCTAAATGTCCCACAACTGGATAATTTTCCCCAGGGCCAATTTGTAAGCCTATACTTGGCTTATTAACTATCGCCCATTCTTGAGCGATAAAATTATATTTAAAATATAGGCTAGTAACTAAAATTAAGTTTAAAAATATTAGCAGAAATAGGGTTCGATACTTTCTGCCATGCAAAAAACTCACCACGAACGTATTTAACCCGCTCACCCCGAGCGTGGCCGAGGGGAGTCGAGGGATGTTGCGAGCACTAACTAACCATAGCAAAACTAACCCTAATAAAAGTAATACTTGCAAAAACACTAACGGAATCTGGATTAAAACTTGTTGAATTTTAAGTGTCATAAAATTATAAAGACTGGCAAATTTACTAATTTTTAAATTATTTAATTTGCTGTGACTAAAATTATTATTACTATTTAATTTATTAAACTCGGTCGTAAATTTGGGCGTTGGTTTAAAACCAGCTGTAATTAATTTAGCCTGGGCTTGTAACAAATTTTGTGCGCTAGTTTTAGCTAATTTAGTGATCCAACCAAAACTTTTTAGTTCTAGTAACTGAGCTCGCTTCCAAAATAAACTAGCATCAAAATACTGTTCTAAGTGATAAGCACAGTTGCCCAAATTATACCAAACTACGCTGTTTTTAGGATTTATCGCCTGATACTCTGTTAACGCTGCCTGAAATTGAGCCTGTTGATACAACTGATTACCAGCTAAGAAATGCTCTTGATTAGTGACAGAATTTAAGTTAAAGCAACTTAATAAAATTCCTGCGATAACAATTCCCAGTCCCCTGTGCCTACCCGTCGTAGCCCTTCGACACACTGTGCTGCTTAGGAGTAAACCCGAGGCGAAGTCGGGAGTGCCCTGCGAAGCCGTCCGGCAAAGCATTGGCGTATCGAACCATATCATAACTTAGTTCCCCAAAAATTTAGCCAATTTCGTGCAGTATCAACCAATTTTTGTAATTCACTAGCACTAATTTGCTGCTTATCAAAACTAGCATGTACTAAAATTTGCCAAAATTCTGTCCAGCTAGCTAATTGCTCTGCTGGCACACTTAAATTTAAATTTACTAAATCTCGAGTAGTAACTTGATCTTGATTATAAAAATTATTAATTTCAAAATTTTTGATACTTAAATCAGCAAATAAATTCAAAAAAGTCTGGTAAATATCTCGGGCACTAGCTGCTTGTTTTAATGCTAACTTAGCTTGCTTAAAAGCCCGTTTACGTACATACCTAGCTCGCTGAGCATAATATTTATAACCAGCTAAAATTCCCAAACTTGTTAACCCTAAAAATAGTATGCCCGCTAAATTTATAAACCAGGTTTTTGGAATTAGTAGTTTACGGCCTGCATTTAAATTTAAATTACAAATAATTGGATTAAGCTCATGATCGATTTGTAAATCAGCACAAGCGTTTAGATCATAATTATTATTTTTACTATTACTATTACTACTATTATTGGTGTGACTTAAAGCATTAGAGTTACTAGAACCATTTGAACTATTAGTATCTGGGTCTGTAATAATTAATTTTACGGGCTTAGTAATTAGCTCCTGATATTTAGTTAATTCAGGATTAAAAAAACTTAATTTTTGTCCTGGAATCGTAAATTCACCAACTTGCAAACCCTGTACTACAAAATCAAATTGTAATTTGTCTGGCGCTAAGCGCTCTGATTTAGAATAAAAAGCGCGCAAAGCACTAGGTAATTCGAGCTGATCTAATTTAAGTTCGTCTAAATCATATAGGCGCTGTGCATCACCCGTTAATAACAAGCTGATTACCCCGCCCTCACCTTTAGTTAAATTTGATTTATTAATGAAAAGTTTTAAATCTTTAAAAGCACCAATTAAATTATGCTTAGAATTATTAGCTTTAGTTTGGGGCAAATTTTGCACAGTAATTTTCAAGCTATTAGAATAAGCCTGATGAGAACTATAAGAATTCATGAAAAACCAACCTGATTTACGGTTGGGCACCGCATAATCTAACGCTAAAGCGGGAATTAAAAATTCACCGGCCTGCGTAGCCGTTAAAATCTGTTCGTAATCTTGATAACTATAAGTCGAATTACGGATCACAATAGTGCCAGAACTAGTTTTATTAAGTTGACCAATTTTAAAATTCTTGTGATTAATTTGTTCTAAATTAGTTAACTGCAACTGTGCTAAATTACTATAAATTCTAATAATAAGTTTAAATCTCTCGCTCACAAATACAGGCTTAGTTGGCCCCAATAGCTTTAAGAAGATCGGCTCGTTACGTAAGCTATTATTATTATCTAAATTATTAGCTCGCCCTGTGTTATCTGGCCCAGAATTACTATTATTTAAATTACTATCTGGCCCAGTATTACTTGAATTATTATTATTATTTTCTATAACTTGAAAAACTAACTGATTAGACTTAATTAATTTGCCGTTAACAGATAGTTCTGCTGGGCCTAAACTATACCCACCAGCTTGATCGATGCGCACCAAGTAACTATAAGTTCTATGCGTTTGTGTAACCCCATTCATGACGCTTAAGCGATTAACTACACCATTATTTTTGTGGGCGAAACTATCTAAATTTAAAATTTTATTTAAAGTAACCGCTTGCTGTTGTCCACTTTCTAAATCTAAATCTACCGTAAATGGCACGCCAATTTCGGGCTGTCTTAAGATCTGCCCATAATGATCATGCATGCTAAGCGTAACTTGAGTGTCACTCGCGCAGCTACTAAAACTAGCAAGCAAACTTGCTATTCCCAAAATCACGTACCAAAATTTGCTAACATGCCCCCCAACACATCCCAGGCTTTGCGCTATGCGCATAATTTTCACCAATTATTACCCTGTTCTGCTGAATTTTGACCACCTGCCTGATTCATTTGATATTGCATAATCTGCTTATTCACTGCTCGATCGCTAGCCTGCGCTGCTTGCATAAGTTCTTTTAACTCTGGATCAAGTTTAGCTTGCTGATCTGGCCCAGGATGATTTACTGGTGCTGGTTTTTGCTCTTGCCCAGTTTGCTCTTTGGATTTTTGTTCGCCAGATTTTTGCCCCGAGTTATTTTTTTGTTCTGGGCTATTTTGGTTATCTTTTGGTTCACCAGACTGATCTTTTGACTTTTGTTCTGGAGATTTTTGTTCTGGAGATTTTTTTTGATCTTGTCCAACACCATCTTTAGATTTTGGTTCGCCAGTTTGATCTTTTTGATCTTTAGATTTTTGATCTTGCTGATTATCTTTGGACTCACCAGAATTATCTTTAGGATCTTGATCTTTTTGATCTTGATCTTTTGGATCTTGATCTTTTGGATCTGGCTGCTTTTTTTCTGGATTATTTTTTTGTTGTTCTAAAAGTTTTTTTAATTTTTCATAATTAGTTTTAGTCCGTTGGTCATTAGGATCAAATTTTAAAGCTGTTTTATATTGCTCTAATGCTTTTTCTAGCTCATTTAACTGTACACTACTGTTACCAGCATTAAAATAAGCCTCTGCCCGTTTTTTAGTGGTTAAAGAATCGGTTGCGCCGACTTGTTCAAAACATTTACGTGCTTCAGTGTAATTTTTATTTTGATACGCTGCTGCGCCAAGATTATATAATGCTTCAGTGTCGTGATAATTGCTGCGTACTTGCACTTGGTAATAACTCTCAGCAGTAGTAAAATCTTTTTCTTGATAAGCACTATGCGCTAAGTAATCTGTCACAAAATTAGCTTGTGTACTTGATATATTAGTTATTAGCCAAACTGTTGCTAATATCAGAGCAGCTTTTCGCCCTAAAAACATGCTCACTCCATGATTTAAAATTTAAAAATTAAGATTTTTTTAATGCCAAATAAGTATAAACAGCACCGGCTAAACACGCAAATTTATATTAATTACAAATCTTACCCAAATATTCTATCACTCATTTGCTGCTTCTCGATTAAATCTAAAATTTTTAGTGTCTATACTTATCGCCCTTAAAATAAATTTTTTTGCGGGAGTGCAAGAAAAAATATCGAACCATAAAAAGCTTAAATTTTTTAAACATAAAAATTACATTAACCATTCTAGCAACAAACAAAACAAACTAGCGCCAGCTAAGTATGGATATAACTCTACGCGTTGCTCCTGCTTAACACCAAATGATTGGCGTTCATATTGCGCAATCGCTAATTTAATTTTTTGTAAGTCACTGTCATTATAGTCACTAACGCGGGTATATAAACCATGACAAGCTTGAGCTAATTCAGCTAGCACCTGTTCATTTAATTTTGAAATTACTACCTTGCCAGACTGATCTAACTGATGCCCAATCTGCTGACCTTGTAGATCATAAGTTGGAATTGGGCCGCCATCGACTGACGCTACACCAACTGTAAAAATATCTAGATGTTGCGCTAAAGCTTGTTGCTCAACCGTACGTAAATCAGCTGAAAAATCTTCACCATCCGTAAATATTACTAATAATTTAGTTTGGAGTGCTTCAGTCGCACTATGTTCAGACATCTGGAGCGCTGTACTAATCGCTGAATCTAAAGCTGTTCCGCCAGCAGAAATAGTTTCAACATCGACATCATCCAAAAACATTTGTAACGCTGCGCGATCTTTAGTTAACGGACATTGCGCAAAAGCGGTACCAGAGAATAAAATTAAGCCTACACGATCTGCCGCCAATAAATTAACCAACTTTTTAATTTTAGTTTTAGCTAACTCTAATCTATTCGGCGCTAAATCTCGTACTAACATGCTACGCGACACATCTAGCGCAATTAAGATATCTCGGCCTTGCTGTTGCACTAATTTACCAGGCTCGGCTAATTGAGGCGCCAGTGCCGCTAAACCTAAAAAAATTAAACTAAAAATTAGCAAGCTAGCTTTTAAATAAAACTTAATCTTCGAATAACCAATTAAGCTAGTCTTAATAAATTTATTTAATAAAACTTTTTGATAATAAACCCGAACAATAATTAAAATAAAAGCTAAAATTACTAAATACCAGTACCAATTTAGCCCCATAAATTTACTAAATGCCCAGTCGCCCAACCGTAGATTTATTAAAAAATTTTTCATAATTTTAGTTTATTCCCCGCCAAACAAAACTGCGTAAGCTTAATTCTAATAACACCAAACTTATAATTACTAATAATAAAATCCAGGCTAATTCATACCTGTTAGTGAAAACGTCTGAATTATGCTCCACTTTTTCTAACTGATCGATCTGGTGATAAATCTGATTTAATTCACGTGAATTTTTAGCTTGAAAACTTTGGCCACCAGTTTTATGTGCGATTCGTGCTAGCAAATCTAAATCTAACTCTACTGGCACCGCTTGCCTGCCAAAAATCGTATCGATATAAGCACCATGCAGATCACCAATTGCGATCGTATAAACTTTAATTTTTAATTCTTGTAATAACTTTAAGGCTAAATCAGGCTGAATATCTTCGGGGGTTGGTTTACCATCAGTTAATAAAATGATCACTTTACTTTTAGCCTGCGAGTGCTGCAAGCGATTAGCTGCTGTCACCAAAGCCTGTGACAAAACCGTCCCATTAGGATTAATAAAACCCAGCTGCAAATCAGTAATAATTTTTTCTAAAATTTTCTTATCTAGCGTTAATGGGCAACGCGAAACAGCATAACGTCCAAAAACTACCAGTCCCATTGCATCATTTTCACGTTGTGCCATAAATTTCAATGCTTCTGCTTTGGCGATCTCAAACCTGCTGCGCTCTTCGCGAGCACTGTCATATAACTGCATGCTACCAGAGACATCTAATGCTAAAATTATATCTATGCCATCGATTTTAATTTTAGAATAATGATCGATTAACTGTGGACGAGCTAATAAAAATACTAGTAATAAACAGCTAGCTAATCTTAAACCAAATAAAATTGGGCGCGCATAATTTTTGGGACTATTTTGTTTTTGGGCTAAATAACTACTAATAAAACTGGTTAATGGGTACTTATATTTAATTTTGCGACCATAAAACCAAATATAAACCGCTGCTAGTAAAACTAAAATACTAAGTAATAGTAACTGCAGAGCGGCAAATTTAAAAAAATAACTCATAAACTCTCAAACTCACTTGCTTCAAAAATATTTAAAATATTTAGTAAATATAGCGGCCATAAAATAATTTGTCAGTTTTTGCACATAGCAAAAATAAAATTACGTTCATGGTGAGTGCCCCGCAGGAATAGCCTGTGGTGAATTCATCGAACCATATCGAACCATGAAGTTTATACCCCCTAAAACTCTTGTATTTCTAAAGCAACCTAGTTTAAACTACTACTAATCCGGAATTGGATTCCGAAAAAGTAAACTATAAACCAAGAGATTCTTTATTTAAAAATTAATTTTAGGGGAAAAAACCAAGTGGCTAAAAAAAATTATATTCCTAGAGAATTAGAAAAGAATCTCATGTCAGCTGCTAAAGAATTTGCCGCTGTGGCAATTTTGGGACCCCGTCAATCCGGTAAAACTACGTTAGCTAGACATAAATTTCCTAAGCATAAATATATTTCCCTAGAAGATTATGATCTTCGCGAACTAGCCAACACAGATCCGCGCGGTTTTTTAAACGATTATCCCAGTGGCACAGGCATAATCTTAGATGAAATTCAGCATGCCCCTAAATTATTATCTTACATTCAAACAGCAATTGACCTAACGCTTAATACAGAACTTAAACCTAAAACCAAGCGGGGCTTCTTTATTATCACAGGTTCGCAAAATTTTCTGCTAAACCAAGCTATTTCACAAACTTTAGCTGGGCGAGTCGCTATTTTAACTTTATTGCCATTGTCTATTGCAGAACTAACTAAAAGCAAATTGTTGCCTAGTAAAATCGAAACGGCAGTTTTCACGGGCGCTTATCCAGCTTTATATATTGAAAAACGCTCTATTACCAGACTATATCAGGGATATATTAATACTTACTTAGAGCGCGATGTGCGCCAAATCAAAAATATTCCAGATTTAAATCTATTTAAAAAATTCTTATCACTATGTGCTGGCAGAATTGGCCAAGAGGTAAATTACAGTAGTTTGGGTAACGATTGCGGCCTAGATGACAAAACTGTTAAAGCTTGGCTAAGTGTCCTAGAAACCAGTTATATCATTTTTTTATTACAACCCTATTATAAAAATTTCGGTAAACGCTTAATCAAAAGTCCCAAGCTATATTTTGTTGATACTGGCCTAGCCTGTACACTTCTACGAATAAAATCTGCTACAGAACTATTGGATAGTGCGATACGCGGCCCCTTAATTGAAAATTTTATTATTTCAGATTTACTTAAACAGCAATATAATCTAGAACTTTTGCCTAGTATTTATTTTTGGCGCGATCTTTCTGGCAACGAAATTGATTGTATTATCGACGAAGGTAATATAATTGTGCCAATTGAGATTAAATCTAGCAAAACGGTAATTGCTAGTTTTTTTAAAAATTATGATTATTGGCAAACTTTAACTGCTGCGCCCAGCCCAAGTGCCACTATTCCCAGTACGCCTGATATAGCTATACCAAGTACACCTGCTATAAAAAAACTATCTAAAATATCTAAAACTAAAACCAAAAATAATTTTTATGTAATTTATAGTGGCGATGAAAATCAAAACTGGCCTAATGGCAAAGCTTTAAGCTGGAGTAAAATCGGCAACTTGGTCCAAACCATAATTAACTAGCTCAGTAGCCCAGAATAATTAAATAACGACCATACATTTGACTTTTAGAAAACAATTACCTTATTATA
>CANKEI010000027.1 GCA_947481115.1 bacterium | reverse complement strand
AACAAATTGTTAGATTTATTTTAAAAAATTTCTTAGCCAGATTTTCGCTAGTGCTTTTGCTAGCACTAAGCATGGTTAATAGTGTGCATGCAATGGAAGAAAATAGTTTTGCAACATTTGCAGATCAAAGTTCTGATTCTGATACGGGAAGACATTCAGCAGATAATACTGTAGTTGCTGTAGTAATACCAGCACCTGTGCCATTAAGACGAGGATATTCCAGCGCAGTGGTTGAAAGAGTTAGTAGTCCTATAACAAGGGTTTCGGCGGTAGCGGCAGGATCGGGTATTGACCCGATGACTGTACTGCACGATGTGCGTGTAGCATATGCTGCGCATGCTGTAGAATCTGCTTCTTGTGTTGAAGATGGCCGCGTTACGCCAAAAACTGCTGAAATTGTGAGACTTACAGCTCAGTTAGCTTCAGCAACCGCAAGTCTGAGTGACGTTGAAGCTAGGTGTGATGCTGCAATTGGCGATACAAGAATTGCAGATGAAACAGCTAAATCTTTTAGAGTGCAAAGCAAATGGCAACGTGCGATCAATCAAGTTCTAAAAGAAAATAAAAATAATAAAATTCGTAAAGCACAGCTTAAACTTGGCCAGTGTGAGTGGGGCGTGCCTGCTGATAAAGCAACTGCAGAATTTAGAGCAGAATCTATTGCTCATGTGGGTGCTAGTGTAGCAGCAGCAAGTACTACAGATAAGTCTGAAAAAGTAGGTGGTATGGGTTCTGGTGGTGGTGCTAGAGCAGAAATTAGCGCAGCGCCCGCAGGAACTGAGGGGGCTAAAGTTGCTAAAGTTGAAATTTTAGCTAGGCAATCAGTTACACCTACAAGTTCTGTGGTCTCTGGGTTAGTATATGATGGCACTACAAGAATTGTTAGTACTGATGACGCGCGCTGGTATAACAGTAGAATGGGACTAGCCTGCATAGGTTTAGGCACAGTTATGACTGCTGCTGTAGCAGCGCGTACCGGTGCCTTTGGTGTATTTAGAGGTGGAGTAGATCCGCGTGGCTAGATTTATAAAACAGTTTGTGTTGCTAAGTTTAATGATTGCTAGTGCTAATATGGTGTTAGCGCTAGCTCCAATTCATGAAAGAAGAGCTAGTTTTAGCGCTGATGGTAGTGGCAGTGATATGGAAGTAGGCTATGAGAGCGCGCCACCGGTTGCGGGTGTTGCAGTTAGTGCTACAGATATTGCTTTGCGAGAAAGTCGCCGAGCAGTGCCATTTGGTGAGCATGTACCAGATGTTAGAATTTATATTCCTAGTGCCGGCTGTGAATATACTGTACCAAATTTTATCGGCGATCAAGCTAAATTATATGCAGCTTATGCACGCTTTGTGGCAAGAGCACAACGTTTGCAAAATGAAGCAGAGTGGGCGGCGACTAGTCATGCAGCGTCAACGTTAGTACCGGCGCCAGCGCCAGTGTTGGAAAGAAGTTTTAGTACTGCGACTACTGTACGACCGCCATCGCCAAATTGGCTAGAAAGTATGCCGGCAGCATTGCATGAAGTTTTTGCTGACGGTGCTGCTGGATCTAGTGCTAGTGGCAGTCGTAAACGCCGGGCTAGTAAAATCAGGCGTGCTGCAGAAATTGCTGATTCTGAAACCAAAGTGCTCGAAGTGTCTGAAAGTAAAGTGCCCGAAGTGCTGGCCAGTAAACCTAGATCACGTAGACCACGACCTGTGATTGAAAATGTGACTTGGGCGCAATTACATGCACCTGGATTTAATGATTTTTCTTCTTCTGATGAAGAAGGTCGTCGCCATTATTCTAGATTGAGCTCTTAATCTAGAACGTTAAATTTAAAAAGCAACCGACAGGCACGATATATTTTTCTGGCTTTTACAAATTTAAATTAAATCGTATAACTAGTTTTAATATAAAAATTGGTGACGATGAGCGTAGCGATTTTCGGGAGAAGTGCGGGTGAGAGTACAAAATAGCTTTTGGTTATTCTGGTTTATTATAAGCTGTAATTTATTATTGAGCTTATGTAATATTAGTGTCATAAGAGCTATGGTAATTTCTTCGCGTGACGAACCAATGGTCGAAACGATTTGTAGTAGTCGACTTTTTGATCCGGCCTTAGAACGCTTGCATGCCCGTCGTGTGACATTAGTTACCGTGGCTATGTCACCAAGTAGTGGTCGCTTATTATCACAATCACAAAATAAAATTTCTGCCAATAAATTAAATTGGTTATTAGATGTTGTAAAAAGTTGCGAAACGTTAGATATCGTTAAATCTAGATTAGTTGATTTAGTTGATGGTGGCGCAATTAGCACTGCTGTTAAAACAACTGTTTCAAGATCAATAGATGCTGACATAATTCGTGAAGCTGAACGAGCACGTTGGGCTAGTGGGGTGATTGGCAGATTTAGATCGGTGGGTGATATGCGCACTGAGGCGCTGGCAGAGTTGGCTCGGCTAGAAAGAGTTGAAGCAGCTGAAATGTTGTCACCTAGCGCAGAATCTAGGGTGCCTAGAAGTAGTTTAGTACGCGCTGGATCGCAATCAATTTTACAGCCCCGAAATTATGCGGAATTTAAACATCGAGTTGCGACTGCGGATTGGGTAGATAGTGCTGACTCGGGTGCGTCGCCATTTTTAGTTGCAGGCATATCGGCCAAATTTGTGAGTCATGTCTCAACTGCGGTTTCACGTCGATCTCCATCAGTTTCACCCAAATCGCGCTTTACGCCTGATGCATCCGAGGCAGTTTTTAGAATTGGGCAAATGTCGCCAGTCTCTCCAGATTAAAATTTAATTGTGCTGCGCCATAGCTCTGTTAAACTAGCTTAAGTTATATAAAATTAATTTTAGTTTAATATTACAAACAACAGGAAAATTTTATGCTCAACCAGTTTTTAACTAAGTCTAAAATAACTAAGTCTCAAAATAAATTTAAAAGTAAGTTATTTGGAGCATTAATTTTTAGTACTTTTATTTTAAATATTAAAGCTTGTGATGACCATAGATTGGCGCCTATAGCTGTCCCAGCGCGAAAAGCTGCTGGAGCGTTTCGCCCGCGCACAAGTACCATTAGAAGCGAGGTAGAGCTTAGCGACGGTGGTTTTAGTAAAGAAAGCGCCAGCGTATTGTGCGGTGCGCCTGTGGCTACTGCCAGTGTGAGTTTACCAGAACGCTTTAAAGGTTTTGATTTGAGCGGATTGCCGACAATCGGTAGTGAATGCGCGGAGCGCGTGATTAATATTGAATTAATTAAATTATCAGCTGAGAATCGTAGGTTGCGTAGAATTTTAGCTGAAAAAACTGTTAAGATAGCATTGCTTAGTGAAGCTAGGACCGCAAAATTAAATGCGCAACTTAGAGAAATTAATTCGGATTTAGCCAAGGCGCGGAATGCGCATATGGCTGAGATCAGTCAATTAACTAGAAGAATAGCAGTGCTTGAAGCCGGAAAAATGCGGTTAGTATAAAAACAGAGCCAGATTTGGCGGGCAGTTTAAAAATATAATTGTCATCTGGAAAACTGGACATGAAACACTGGTTTTAATTTGTCTATTTCAGTGTTTCCAGGTATGATAATAGAACGCATTTTCAAAGTGAATTTTTCGGAAATTGGGATAGTTACGATAGGATCGCAAACATGGCAGACGCAAATAATCATAAGCTTGGTGTAAACGGACAAATTACGCCAGTGCTTCTAGAAGCAGAACTAAAATCTTCGTTTTTAGATTATGCCATGTCAGTGATTGTTAGTCGGGCAATTCCCGATATCCGTGATGGTTTAAAACCAGTTCATCGACGCGTGCTGTATAGCATGCATCAAAATGGTTTTCATTATAATAAACCGTATCATAAATCTGTGCGCGTAGTGGGTGACGTGCTTGGTAAGTACCATCCGCATGGCGACCAAGCAGTTTATAATACTATGGTGGGCATGGTCCAAGATTTTTCCAAACGTTATCCATTGTTAGATGGCCAAGGTAACTGGGGTTCTGTAGACGGTGATAATGCTGCGGCGATGCGTTACACTGAAGTGCGCATGGATAAAATAGCGCAAGAAATTTTAGCTGACCTTGATAAAGAAACGGTAAAATTTGTCCCTAACTTTGACGAATCGACCGTAGAGCCAACCGTATTGCCAAGCAAATTACCAAATTTATTAATTAACGGTACCGCTGGCATTGCAGTTGGGATGGCTACTTCGATTCCACCACATAATTTAAATGAAGTAATTACGGCTTGTGTAGCACTACTTAAAGACGAAAATATTACCGATGAAAAGTTATTTAATTTAATTCCAGGACCTGATTTTCCAACCGGCGGGATTATTTGTGGCCGTGCTGGAATTATTCGGGCCTATAAAACTGGTCGTGGTAATTTAATTTTACGTGGCATCGTGGAAACTGAAGAAACTGCTAAAGGCGGCCAAGCATTAGTAATTACCGAGTTGCCATATCAAGTCAACAAAGCTGAATTAGCCATTAAGATTGCTGATTTAGTAAAAAATAAAATTATCGATGGGATTACTAATATTCGTGATGAGTCCAACAAAAAGGGCAATCGCTTAGTGATCGATATTCGGCGTGGTGAAAATCCAGAAGTAATTTTAAATCAGCTGTATAAATTTACGCCTTTACAAAATTCTGTTTCGATTCTCATGTTAGCGCTCTTAGATAATCAGCCGATGGTTTTTGGTTTGCGTGAATTAATTCAAGAATTTTTATTACATCGCGAAGAAGTGATTTATCGTCGTACGCGCTATGATTTGAAAAAAGCGCAACAACGGGAACATATTTTGCAGGGCTTTATTATCGCATTGCAACATATTGATCAGTTTATTGCTTTAATTAAGCAGTCTAAAACAGCTGAAGAAGCAATTTTAGTGCTCAGTCAAAATTATAGTATCTCGGCTGAACAGGGTAAAGCGATCCTAGAAATGCGCTTGCAAAGATTAACTGGCTTAGAGCAAGAAAAAATTCATTTAGAGTTGATCGAACTACAAGATTTAATTACGCATTTACGCGCAATTTTAGCTGACCGCGAAATTTTAAAGTCAGAAATATTACGTGAATTAGAAGAAATCAAAGCTGAATACGGCGATGCTCGCCGCACTAAAATAGTTGGTGCAATTGATGCTTTAACTGAAGCAGATCTAATTCCGGATGAAGAAGTAGTGGTTACGCTCACGCGTCGTGGCTATGTCAAACGTGTCTTATTAAATACTTATGGCGTACAGCATCGCGGCGGCAAGGGCAAAATGGGCATGGCATCATTAGATGACCGTGACGATATCGTCCAAGATATTTTTGTGGCTCGTAATCACGATGAACTGTTATTCTTTACTAATCTTGGTCGAGTTTACAGTATTAAAGTCTTTGAAGTGCCAGAAGCTTCGCGTACAGCTCGTGGTAGAGCCGTGGTGAATTTACTATCACTAGCAGAAAACGAACAAGTAGTTAGATTACTTTGTGCGCGTGATTTAGGACAACAGTCCGTTGTAATGACTACTAAGCTAGGCATTATCAAAAAAACAGCTGCTGAAAGTTTTGCTAAGATTCGTGCTACCGGGATTCGCGCAGTGACTTTAAACGAGGGCGACGAATTAGTATTTGCTGGTTTAGCTAGTGGTAAAGACACTATTGTAATGGCAACTGCTAAAGGCCAAGGAATTCGATTTGAAGAAACGGAAGTACGTCAAATGGGTCGACAAGCTGCTGGCGTGATCGGCATTAGAATGCGTGCCGGCGACTATGTAATCGGCACTGAAATTATTTCTGATGATCGTGATCTATTGTTTGCAACTGAAAATGGTTATGGCAAACGTGTGCGAATTAATGACTTTAGAGTTGCACATCGTGGTGGTCTGGGTGTCCGCACAATTCCACCAACTAAGCGTAATGGTCATGTAATTGGCGTAACGGTAGTTGGTAATAACTCTTCGATTTTATTAATCGATCGTGCTGGTAAAATCATTCGACTTTCGCCAACTGAAATTAGAACTATGGGGCGTCAAGCTTCAGGCGTGCGTTTGATCAGATTAGATGCTGATCAGGTACTATCTTCAGTAGTTAGTTTTGAGGAATCTGAGTCCAGCGATAATAGTAATTCGGCACCAGAAGTTTTGGTTGAGCCTGAGAATATTGGGTAATTAATTTTTGGTGATCTGTGTTAAATAGTTTTGTTTTGCATCTTTCGTTAATCGAAAATGTTGGCCCGGCAACAGTTAATCTAATTTTAAAAAACTGTTTAGGTTTCGACAAAAATTTACCTACGCCAGATTATTTAAGTTCTCCAGATAGTTCTGAGAATTTAAAAACTAAGCTAGCGAAATTATATAACTATAGTTCTATCGACTGGTTAAATCAGCTAGGTTGTTCTAGCAAAATAGCTGAAAAATTAAGCACGGGTTTACGCGATCAAACTATTTTATTACAAGAGCTAGATTTAATTGCAAAATCGCAGGTCTCAAATAAATCGTTATGGGATATGTCAGCGAGTTTAGATAGTTTGGGTAACAATAGTAGTAATAAAAATAAACTAGCAGTTAACTGGTTAACTATTGTAGATCCAAGATATCCTGTGCTCTTAAAACAATTACCTAATGCGCCAGTGGTTTTATACTGGTGGGGCGATTACAATAATTTAGTAAATCAAGCGTTAGCAGTTGTTGGATCGCGCCAGGCGAATAATTATGCTTGGCAAGTGATTGCAGATCTAGTGCCGAAATTAATTGCCCAGAATTGGGTGATCGTGAGTGGCGGTGCCATCGGAGCTGATACCATGGCACATCGCATAACTGTGCAAAATCATGGCCGTACGGTGGCAGTCTTAGGCTCTGGTTTACTACAAGCTTATCCAGCATCGAACAAACAGTTATTTCAAGATATTATAGCCAATCAGGGGACCGTTTTAAGCCCTTTTAGTTTAAATAGACCAGCGATGGTTGGTAATTTCCCAGCTAGAAACAATGTTATTTCTGGCTTAAGCTTGGGCACAATTGTCGTACAAGCGGCGGTTAAAAGTGGCGCTAGAATTACGGCTGACTGTGCGCTAAGTCAGGGGCGAGAATTATTTGTAATCCCCGGGCTTTATGGCGATGAGCTGAGCGCGGGCTGTCATGCCTTAGTCTCAGAAGGTGCTAAATTGGTGCATAGTGTACAGGATATCTTAGTCGAATTTGAGCCTGATAATGCTGTGATTAGTAACTTAAAAAATAATAGTTCCCAAAATTTAAATATTTTAGAAAATTTAGCCCAAGATAGTATTACCCAAGCTAGTATTAATAGATCTCGAAGTTTATTAGAAAATAGTAATCCTAAAGATTTAAGGCCCGTGATTGGTGGGCATAGTGAGCCCCTTAGCACGTTCGTGGTGCCTGATCTTAATACGCAAATAATTATCGCCTGTCGTAAACCAGCTAGTGCTGACGATCTATTGGACCAATTTAGTGCGCTAGATCTCGATGATTTACAGGGTAGATTGTTTGATTTGCAGCTTAATGGGCAGATTGCGCAGAATTTTGCCGGGATGTGGCAGAGTTTAAATTACTGATTTTTTAAATATTTACCCTAAATTGGGGCGATTTTTTGCGTTTTTTCAGTATATTTTATATATTCTTAATATCTAATTAGTGTCAGTTTAACATATGCATACTGAAAATTGTCGTACTACTAATATAATTACTGGTTTGGACGACGATTTTGGAGAAGATTTTTCATGGCAGTTCCTAAACGTAAAGTCTCTAAAGCCCGTCGTGATAGTCGGTCTGCGAACAAAGGGATTAAACCTAAGACATTTGGCAAATGTCAAAATTGCAGCGAACCGATTATGCCACACCAAGCTTGTAACGCTTGTGGTTTCTATAAAGGTCACAAAGTGCTAGCCACTAAAGGTGAACGTACTATCAAGCGCGCTGAAGTTCGTCGTACAATGGAAGCTGCGGCTGCCAAAAGTGCGCCGGTCGTCGAAGCTGACTCCAGCGAGCCGCAAGAGTAGTTTAAATTAGTTCTCGATCCCCAGCCGTTATCAAATCGCTGGGGATCTGCAAAATTGGATGAGTAATAATTATGGATTTCTTATTATCTAAACGTCAATTGCATGGCCTAGTAGCACATCTTAAAACTAAGTTCTCAAGTAAAGTTTTACTGGCAGCCAAATATCGTAAACTGCTTTTAGCTAGTTCCGCAGCGCTAATATTGTTAACTATTGGTGGCGTAAGCTATAAATATTATCTTAATTCTAAGCGTCAATCTGCCCTGGAACTATTTAGTGAATGTGCTGATTTATATAAAAAAGCTTTAAATAGTGAAAAAGTAGATCAGTGGGTCGAAGTTGAAGCGGCCGCTAAAGCTGGTTATCAGCAAGCCGGGCAAACTGGTTTAACACCATACTTCTTAATGTATCAAGCACAAGCTTTAAAAAATCAAAATAAATTGCCAGAGGCGCAAGCGTTAGTGAAACGCGCATTGGACAGCTTATCAACTAGTTCGCCTGTCTATGCCTTATATGCCGTAGCTTATGCGATTACCTTAGTAGACAGTGATCAGGCTCCAGCAGCTTTAGAACTATTAAAAAAAATAGCTGATAATCCTAAAGCTAAGCAACGTGATATAGTGTTATTTTACTTAGGTGAAATTTACAATCGCGTTGGTCAAGCTGATTTAGCTAAGACTACCTTTGAGTTACTGGTCAAAGATTTTAAAATTACTGAAAAAGTAGAGTATGGTTTTAATCAAGAGTCAGCTTGGGTTAAACCAGCGGAAGAGCGCTTGAGTTATCTGTAGATTAAAATTTAACGAGATATTTATTATATGATACGTGTGCGTTATGCGCCGTCACCGACGGGGTCATTACATCTGGGTTCTTTGCGCTCAGTGATTTTCAATTGGCTATTTGCTAGACATCATCATGGTAAATTTTTACTGCGCATCGAAGATACTGACTTAGGTCGTTCACGCCCAGAGCATACTACCGCGATTTATACTGCACTAGATTGGATGGGCATTACCTGGGATGAACCGGTGGTAATTCAGTCGGAACGTACAGCTTTGTATCAACAATATTTAATTAAATTATTAGCTGAACAAAAAGCTTACTACTGCAACTGTCCAGTGTCAGCAGATCTTGCGACCAGTACAGATTATAAGATCTATGATCGAATTTGTCGTAATAAAAATTTAACCAGTGGCGCAATTCGATTTAAACTTCCAGCTGATATTAGCACTAATAATTCTGCGAGTATTAATTTTACAGATTTAGTTTATGGCCCGATTAGTTTTGATTTAAATCAGTTAGACGATTTTATAATCGCACGGGCTGATGGGACTCCCATGTATAATTTTGCGGTGGTGATCGATGATCATGAAATGGCAATTTCGCATATTATTCGGGGTGAAGAGCATTTGAGTAATACGCCTAAGCAAATTTTGCTATATCAGGCTTTTGATTTTAAATTACCAGAGTTTGCCCATTTACCTTTAATTTTGGGCCGCGACGGTCGCAAGTTAAGCA
Organism: bacterium; assembly: GCA_947481115.1. Taxonomy (GTDB): domain Bacteria; phylum Babelota; class Babeliae; order Babelales; family JABDEC01; genus CANKVQ01. The sequence continues at coordinate 4,271 of CANKEI010000027.1, read as the reverse complement.
AACGTGAAGCTGCCGTGGCAGTCGAAGATTATCGCTTAAAGGGCTATTTAGCAGACGCACTCTTTAATTATTTAGTCAGATTGGGCTGGTCGCATGGTGATCAAGAAATCTTTACTAAATTAGAGTTAATTGAGTTTTTTGATTTAGATCATATTGGCAAAAGTGGTTCGATTTTTGATTTAGATAAATTAACCTGGGTAAATACAGTTTATTTAAAAAATTATACAGCGCAGCAGTTATTAGATTTAATTATTCGAGATCTAGATCCGGTATATCTAACTAAATTTAAACTATTTCAAGCAACCCAAATTTTAGCTCTAATAGATTTATATAAAGCCCGCGTAAAAGTACTTACTGAGTTAGCTGAAATTATTTTAGCTTTAGATCAAGCGCCCGTAAGTTATGATCAGGCTGAGCTGGTTAAGTGGGTGACGCCAGATATAGCTGATATTATTAACACTAATACTAAAACTCAGTTAGCCCAGTTAATTAGTAATTGGGAAGCTTTAGCCAATTGGTCAGCACCGGAAATTTTAGCTTCGATTAAGCAGCTTTGCGCTGATTATCAAATTGCTATGCCCCAGATTGCGCATCCCATTAGATTGGCACTACTCGGTCATACTGCTAGTCCTAGCATTGCCGAATTACTCGCAATTTTTCCCAAGACTGAAGTGATTGTCAGAATTCAAAATATAATTAATTATATTTAAATTTTTATGGTTCGATACAGAACTATTGCGTATTCAACTTATTTTCCCCTAAATTAAATTAAAAATTAAACTAATTTAGTTGGGGATTTTAAAAATATGTCTATGAAAATTGGAATCGTATTTCCGGGCTATGGCAGCCAGTTTGTAGGTATGGGCAAAGACTCCTATGATGAATCTCGAGTGGTGCAAGAGTATTTCGAAGAAGCCAATAACTGTTTAGATACGAATTTTGTGAAGCTGTGTTTTGCTTCTTCTGACCAAGAGTTGTCTGAGATTTCTAATGCTTATGCTGCGATTTTTTTAGTTGAAGTAGCATTATACAGTCTATTATTAGAAAATGGGATTAAAGCTGATCAAGTCGCGGGCTTGTGTATTGGGCGTTATGCGGCACTTTTTGCTGCTGGGGGATTTAGTTTTCCCGATGGCTTATATCTCTTGAAAAAATATGCGCAATTTTATTTAGAAGCTTTAGGTACACTTGATCCTAAGGTGATTAGAATTACGGGCATTTCGATCACAATTTTTAATCGCGTTTACAGCAAATTTATGACTCAAGTGCCGGATGCGCAGTTAGCATTAGCGGTACAATATAGTAAAACTGATTTTATGCTTTCTGGTCCTAAAGCTCAAATCGAATTATTCGAGCAGGAATTAGCGCTTTTAAAAATTAAGAAATTAAAGTTTCAAAGTTTAGATTTAGCATATGATTTACATTCTATGGCCATGTCCGGTGTAGCTGAACGCTTAGCGGAATACTTAATTAAAGTAGATTTTAAAGATTTGCAGATTCCTTATATTAGTGGCATCTCTGGTAAAATTTTTAAAACGAGTAAACAGATTAGAACCGAGCTGATTGCGCAAATCACTAAGCCAATTTTGTGGCATAAAGTGCAGACCCAGTTCGCAGATTGTGATATGATTATCGAAGTTGGACCAACTGCCGTTTTAACGGCGGGATTACAACAGATGTACCCAGATAAGTTAATTTTAAGTTTTACTAAGTTGGCAGATTTGGAAAATATAAAACAAAAATTAGCCCAAAGTAACTTAGAGACTAATTTAGACCAGGGTAATCTAGAAAATAATAATAATCTCGGAAATATCACAGAAAGTAATCATGAAAAATCAGACAGATTTAATGAATCTAATTGACGACCTAGATTTGGAGTTATCATCAGATGCTGTAGCAGATACCGAAATTGATGCTCCAGCTAGTCCGAGACAATTAGAGCTAGAAAAACAGGTGGTCCAAATAATTGTGGACCAACTAAAAAGTGCAGAACTATGGCGCGATGCTAGTAAAAATAAATTAGATTTCGATAAACACTTTTTCGATTTAGGCTTAGAACAACTCGACCTGTTTGAGATTATAATTAAGCTAGAAGACCAGTTTAAATTAGAGATCTCAGATGATGAAGGTGTTGATTTAACTAATATAAATAATATTGTGGATTATTTGATGCAACAGGATAAATAGAAAATTTTTTATCTTAGCAAAAAGGCTCGAGAAATTCCCGAGCCTTTTTTAGTACTTGTTTTGCTAGCCACTAGGGCTATTTAACCGAGTGTCTTAAAATGAGATTGAGCCTTTAGCCAATACTGACCATTGATTCAATGCTACGTTTTCAGCGCCTTGTTTATCAGCACCAATTTCGTATGAAGCACCTAAACCAAGTGTAGGTTCCCAATCACAGTTATCCCAGCTGTATTCAGCAAAGCCGAAGACTTTGTTGCTGAAAGTAGATGGTTGTAATGCTGAGCAGTTACAAACGTCTGAATCTGCTAGGTATGTGAAGGTTGCATCATTAGCGCCGACACTACCAATTGAAGATGTGCTTTGTGAATCTATATTTGTATATGTAGAAGCATCACTTATGCCATAAACAGCATAAGTAAGTGCTGCAATTGAATTACGACTGCTAAGAGTTTCAGCATTTCTGTAATACAATTCATAACCTAAATCAAAACTAAAGTGGTTACGGATATATTTCACTAAGAGCGCGCCATTAGTTTCAAAACCAGCACCGATTTTAGATTCAAGCGCTAATACGTTAGCAGCTCTTTCTAAACCGACTACACCGCCAGTTGGATTAGCACCAGCTACGCCACCAGAAACCTTCTTCAGTAATAACCAAGAAGAACCGGCATTGAGGTTAGTGCAAGAGTTAGCAACTGGAGTTGTATTAACACCACCAGAATTTAAGCCAAACAAACGAGTTTGTGAAGCTTTCAATTGGCCCATTAATGCTACATCGAAGTGTAAACCCAGTGATTGGTTGCATTCTTGTTTTTCCCAGAAATTCCAGTGACCATTAATATCGCCACCGATTTCCCAAGATTTGCTTGAACCAGAGATCGCATCAAATAAGAAAGTTGCTTCTGGTTTGTTACCAGTAGGCGCAACTACCATTAAGCTTAATGCCAAATGGCTCTTTTCTCTGCGCATGAAATCGTAACCAAGTTCCATTTTTAAGCCAGCAACTGCTACCTCATCTTGAGAACCATTAATACGACCTTTTTTCAAGACCGGCACATCTCCAAATGGTTTATCGCCGTTCCAAGCATCTTTCATGTTGGTATAAACTACTGGTACATTTGCGCCACCATTACTTACAGAAACCGAATTGGTTCCTGGATAGTTAGTGGCATTGTTGCCAGAATTGCTATCATTTAAACCTAAGTCCCAGCGAGTCCAGTTAATTGGAATGCTGAATCTTGACCATAAACCACAAACAAATTCATCCCAGCCAAAGAACAAGTCGATGTCAGCAACGAAGTTTTGGATTTTAGGACAGAATGAAACTACACCTGATGATGTTACACCAAAGTTCAAGGCATTAATATCATTAGAGGCATCAATGGGACCATAGCTCATTTGGCCATTGCTAGCACCATTGTTCTTACTGTTGCCGTTAGCAAAAGAGAACCATTGGGCAATGTTACTGTTTCCAGTAGTTTGTTGATATTGTAATGCTAAACTAGCCACGCCATAAAACTCTTCTTCACCAAATAAGTGTAACTTTTCGGTTGAAGCACCAGACATTCTACGGAATTGATCCCATTGTACTGGATGAGCTGTGAAGTTAGTTTGACCATAAACGTTGCCGTTAGCATTTAAGCTATAGCTACCAGGAAAGCAGCAATCGCTCTCGCTGCCGCTGCCGCTAGCTACGCCACAGCTACCACTGCTATCACAAGCGAAAGCAGCTGTAGAGCTAACTAAAACAGCTAGACATAATAGATTCTTTAAAGTTTGTTTCATATTTTGACTCCTTTTATAAAGTCAGTGTAAAAATGTGTAATGTAAGATTTATAATGTATAGAAAACGCCTCAAGGCCGAAATTTACTACTCTCTTATAAGCCACCCTCCTTCCGCTAATCGAAGTGACTCTTAATCTGTACCCTCATTCAATCAGCATTACTGGACAAACGCTAATACATTTCATTCTCCAAGTCAACCATTTGGCATAAAAAATAATTTTTTTTTGAATTCAGCGCTATTAGAAGGGCCCAAATCTTATCGGGCCCTTCTAATATTTTTAGATTTTAATTAATTATTT